>CAZSTU010000136.1:0-7217 GCA_964609745.1 uncultured Halanaerobiaceae bacterium | reverse complement strand
GGCATTAACTGTATAATAAAGCCACCAGCAGCGCTAACCTTCATATCTCTGTCTACCAGAACTCCCAGTCCAACAGAGGAAGAAATCTGTTCTGATTTGGTAAAATAATATGTCAGATCTTCCCCTATTTCTCCAGAAACTAAAGGAACTTTACCTTCATACGGCTCCTTTAAGCCTGTTTTCTTTCTTACTATTAAATATCCTTTACCTATAGCTCCTGCTACATCAAGTTTTCCTTTTGAATTTATTTTTGTCTCAACCCCGGAATTCATTACATAACCCCGTACTTCCCCGTATTGATTGGCCTCTGCGATTATTTTCCCCAAAGGCCCATCACCGTCTACTTTAAGACTGGTTACCTCACCTGATTTAACCATTGAGCCCATCATCAGGGCTGCACTTAATACACGTCCTAAAGCAGCGGTAGCCACCGGGGTAGTCCTGTGATATTTTCTTGCTGTTCTCACTACCTCAGTAGAATCAACTGTAAGGGCACGAATTTGTTTATCAGTAGTAAGTGCTCTAATTAACCTGCCCCCCACTAGCATTCCCCCTTAATCTTTCATCCAGTACCTCCATAATTACTTCGGCTTTATCTGCAAGATAAATATCTGTAATTCGATCTGTAAGATGAGATTTATTTGGATTTATTTCAATGATTTTAGCGCCATTTCTGCTTGCCAGTTCGGGCACCATGGCTGCAGGCATAACAGCTCCTGTTGTCCCAATTACTAAAAACACTTCAGCCTTTTCAGTTTCCTGTATCGATTTTTTATAAGCATCTCTGGGGATTCCTTCCCCAAAGAACACAAAGTCAGGTTTTAATATTCCACCACACTCTTTACATTTTGGAGGTAATTTTGCAAGGTCGGCCTCATCTATTTTAATTTTGCGCTCACAATCTATACATTTTAACCATTTTGTTGTCCCGTGAAAATTGATAACATTTTTGCTCCCTGCTGCTTCATGAAGCCCATCGATATTCTGGGTAATTACAGCTTCAAGTAAGTCTTTTTCTTCCCATTTTGCCAGTATTTCATGAGCTCTATTTGGTTTTACTCCTTCCAGAGTTTCAAAAAACACTTTTTTATGTAGTTCCCAGGATTTTTCTGGATTTTCATGGAAAAAATCAAGGTCAAAAAGCGAAGGATCATATTTATTCCAGATACCATCCTCTCCACGAAAAGGTGGTATACCACTTGCAATGGAAATACCCGCTCCTGTAAACGCAGTTGTATAATTTGAATCTTTTAAAGCCTTAACTGCTTTATCAATTTCTCTATCACTAATAGTTCATACCCCCTTTTTTTTATGTGTTCTACCTAATATTTATTCTATTATAACTATCTTAATATGTAAAGTATTTTGCAGTATGTTAGCAGTATCTTTTTTATTTATCTTCTAAATAATTATCTTCTAAATAATTAATAAAAAAATATAAATTATTCTTGACATTTGTTCATTAATCAATTATAATTATAAATGAACAAATGACCATAACAACTCAAAAGGAGTGATATTTATGCCAAGAGGAGATAGAACTGGACCAAATGGTATGGGACCAATGACAGGCAGAGGATTAGGTTATTGTGCAGGTAATAATAGACCGGGATATATGGAACCCGGGCCAGGACCTGGATTCGGACGTGGTTATGGAAGAGGATTTGGCCGTGGCTTTGGCCGGGGAATGGGATACAGAAGATTTGGCTATTATCCACCACAGGCACCAGCAAATTATAACCCGGCTTACAATTCCAGTGTAAATAAAGAAGATGAATTAAATTATCTAAAAGATACAGCTAAAAATCTTGAAAAAGAGCTGGAAAACATAAATGAAAGAATAAAAGAACTGCAAAATGAAGAATAATACGTTCTTACCCCATCCTGTAAGGGATGGGGACTTTTTTTATGAATGGATTTTAACATAATACTCCACCGACCTGTTATAGGTCTTTTCTGCTTCCGGTGGAAAAAGACAACCTGGCAGTTCATTTTTTTGATTATGATAGGCTATACACTCACAACACTTTCCCTTGCGGGGACACGGCTCATAGGTACATGTACAGTAATCCTTATTGGCTTCTAGATTACATTCGGGCATAACACTCCTCCTTTTTTCTTATTATATTTGTTGTGAATATATTATCATATTTAAGATAAAAATTACAATATAAAGACAAAAAGACCCACACCTGATTTATCACGGTGGGGTCTTTATCTACTTTTTATATTTTCTTTTATCATTCTTAATCCAGAGCTGTTTGTATTCTTCAGACCTTTTTTCCATGGGGTCATTTTCAGTAAAGAGTTTATTGGACATATATTATCCCCCCGACTTAAAATATTTTAACGAATAAAACCTTCTTCAATCCTTATTCTTTGTTCAAATTCTTTTTGCCTCTGCTTTTTTTCATTTATATCTTCCAGAGCGAAAAATTCACGAAGTGGGTCTTTAAGACGCATATCTATCACCTCCAAGTGTTTTCTTTATTTTCCGGTTACTAATTATAACATGGAGGTAATAATAGTCAAGGGAAAAATAAAATTTCTTAAAATTAAAATACTTTATTTTTCAAATCTAAAAGAATATACAAAATAAAAACTGGCAGTACTATACAATATTGTAGTTATTATAAAGAGCATTACATACATCTGGCTTCCCAAAAATATACCGCTAAAATACGAACCAATACCTCTACCAACCCTCCTGATAGATCTCATAAGACTGCTGGTATTAGCCTGTTCCTCAGGGGGAACTGCCTCTATGGAAAAATTTCTAATTACCGGGTTGACCATATTCATAAAGGTTAAAAATAACCCTCAATCCATCCCGGCCCAGATAAATAAAAAAGGTGCTCAATAAAAAAAGTTTGCTGTTAATGGTACTGTTTTTTAAATTATGATAATAACTTCTAACCCCTCTGCCAATCAACCATATCACCACCAGCTTTATTTCCGTTATCACTGGCTGATATTATAAATTCTAGAGCCTCACGAACGGCTCCTTTACCCCCTTTTTTATCTGTTATGTAATCAACACTGCTTTTTACTTCCTTTACCGCATCTGCCACACTAATACTAAAACCAACCAATTTAAGTACCGGCAGATCATTAAGATCATCACCAATATAGGCGATCTCTGGATAATCTATTTGATATTTATTTTTCAATTTTTGTAAAATAGCAATCTTATCTTTTATACCCTGATAAACTTCCTCAATACCAAGTTCTGAAGCTCTAGTTTTAACTATCTCGGAACTACGACCTGTAATTAATGCAATTTGTAATCCCCGCTCCAGGGCCCGTGTAATACCCATCCCGTCTCTGGCATGAAAAGACTTAAATTCTTCTCCATTATTACCGAGAATAATTTTCCCATCTGTCAGTACTCCATCTACATCAGAGATAAACAACTTTATTTTTTCAGCCTTACGGTTTATGCTGTTTTGCAATTTGCCAACCTCCTATTATCCTGACGACTGTCCGGCCGCTCTTTTTTCCGGCTGTTTTTGAGTTGTGGTCCAGTAAATCCCGGTTAAAATAAATATACCTCCAATAAAAGTCACAAATGTTATCTTTTCACCAAGAATAATCCAGGCCAAAACTGTAGAAAAGATAGGTTCTCCCAGAATTGATAAAGAAACTATAGTTGTGGGAACAAATCTAACAGAATAATTTAAGACAGAATGACCAAAAAGAGTCGGACCTGCTGCAAGGGCCAGAAAATATACATAATTAATATTATCATAACCTGTAAAAGAAACTCCTCTAAGTAAAGCGAATACTCCTAAAAACATGGCAGCATATGTATAGACAACATAAATATAGGGGAAATAATCAATTTTCTCTCTTATTCTACGCCCAATAAATAAATATGTACCTGCAAAAAAGGCGGCTGCAAGGGCCAGAAGGTCACCCCATATTTTTGAAAACAACATATTGATGTCACCTATACTAATAATCACGCTGCCGACCAGAGCCATAATAACACCAAATATTACACCTTCTCTCAGGTCTTCTCTGGCAAAGAAAACTTCCAGTAATAAAGTAAATAGAGGCTGCATAGCAACAAATATAACGGCATTTGCTATATTGGTATATTCAAAAGCCGTTATCCAAAGTATAAAATGAGTTGCCAGAAATAATCCCACAACAGCCGGCCTGTAATCCAGAAATAAACTGGCCTTATCCCTGTACTTAATCAAAAATAGTGGGGTCAAAAGAATACTGCTAAAACCCATTCTATAAAATGCAATAATAGCTGGAGGGGCTTCAGCCAGATTGATAAAAATAGCTGCAAAGGAAATAACTATTATCCCACAGGCCAGCAATAAATAAATCTTTGTCTCGGTGGCTTGCATAAATTTCTCTCCTCATTACATTATTTCTTTTCTTCTAGAAGTTCATTCCACTTTAATTTTGTGCTTTTACGTTTTGGTACAGTTGTTTCTTCTTTTGTGATTTTTATTTCTTCTCCTCTATGTTTGATTATCATATTTTCACCTTTAATTAATTGATAATGTGCTCCCTTTTCGTCCACCCTCAGCAATATTTCCTTACCCTTGTATTTTATGGTAAACTCATAAGCATCCCATTCAGCTGGCAGATAGGGATTGAAGCGCAAATTATCTCCGCCATTACGCATACCGGCAAAGCCGAATACTACAGCCATCCAGGCACTTCCCATGGCGGCAGCATGAATACCCTGATAGGTGTTTTCATTGAAATTATCTAGATCAAGTCTTGCAATCTGAATAAAATAATCATAGGCATCATTAAAATAACCTATTTCAGAGGCAAGTATACTGTAAACAGCCGGTGAAAGGGAGGAATCATGAGTTGTTCTGGGTTCATAAAAATCATAATTTCTCTTCTTTTCTTCAAAACTGAATTTATCTCCCAACAAAAACATTAATAATACAACATCGGCCTGTTTAATTACCTGATAACGCCAGATTGTAAGAGGATGCCAGTTATTTACCAGTGGTAATTCATCATGTGGTATACTTTCAATATCTATCGGCTTTTTGTAAAGAAAAGAATCGTCCTGTGGATTTATGCCCAGTTCCTCATCATAGGGAAGAAAGATTTTTTGAGCGACATCCTTCCATCCGACAATTTCATGTTCATTTAAAGCTATCTTCTGTTTTATATTATCAAAAATCTCCGGAACTTCTTCTTTCATTAATTCCACTACTTCCAGAGCATATTCCAGATTAAACTTTGCCATATAATTTGTATAACAGTTATTATTAACCCCGGGCTTGTATTCATCAGGTCCACAGACAACATTGAAGCAAAAAGCATTTTCTTTTTCTTTTATGTAACTACCAAGACTTGCCCACATTCTTGCCGTTTCGAATAAAATCTCTGCTCCAATATTATACAAAAAATCATAGTCATCAGTAGCCTTTACATAACGATAAATTGCATAAGCCACATCTGCATCAATGTGATATTGAACAGTTGATCCCATAAAAAATCCTGAAGCCTCATAACCATTGATAGTACGCCAGGGATAAAGAGCACCATCCAGTTTAACCCTACTAGCATTTATCCTGGCCTTATCCAGGATATTATAACGGTATATCAATAACCTGCGGGCCATTTCCGGTCTATTATATAAATAAAAAGGTAAAATAAAAGTTTCTGTATCCCAGAAGTAGTGTCCTTCATAAAACTCTCCTGTAAGTCCTTTGGCAGGAACATTGGTAAAACCATCACGGCCGGTAGATTGAAGCATCTGAAAGGCATTAAACCTTAAAGCCTGCTGTAGATAGGGGGCTCCTTCAATTTTTACATCAACATCATGCCAGTACCTGTCAAGAAATTCTTTTTGAATTCTAACAAATTCAGAAAAACCCCTCTCCATCCCTTCTAATAAACTTTGGACTGTCCTGTTAACTAATCTGCTTCTGGCAATATCATAACTTGTATAGGCTGTTATGTATTTAATTAATTTAAATTCTTTTTCAGGTTCAGCATCAAACTTGATCTCATATAAAATTGTATTTTCTCCACCACTTGCCTGAACCTGTAGAGGCCTTTCATAATCACCTTTAAATTCATGATTTATCGCTGTACAGACATCTATATTAGTGCTACTGACTTTTTGTAGTAAATAACCACTACCCTCTTTACCAAACCCCTGATTTATTGTTTCCAGTACATTTTTATCTCTAAAATGGTGATGATTTTGGACATCTCCTTTGATAGAAGAAATTACTCTTATTTTATCTTTAAAATTTAAGGGAATTATGGAGTAATTAATAACCGCATTATGCTGGTATTTAAGTGAAATAAGCCTGGTAGACTCCACCCTGAGTTTTCTTCCCGCCGGACTTTTCCAGACCAGGCTTCTCTTTAAAAGACCACTTTTCATATCAAGAGTACGGTCATAATCAATTATCTCTCCCTTGAAAATATCAAATTTTTCACCATCGATGAAAAAATTAATACTTGTCCAGTCTGCCAGATTTACTATTGTTTGGGTTTTTTCAGGTTGATTGGGAGCATCTTCCCCATAGATAATTCTTTCTGAACCATATACTCCATTAATATAGATGCCAGGAGTATGGGTTTCTTCAGGCCCTGTATAATCTTCTTCAAAAAAACCGCGGAGCCCCATATAACCATTACCCAGTGAAAATATTGACTCATTATGATGATTGTTTTCTACTTTAAATTCCTTCTCTACTACTTTCCAGGGATCATAATCATAGAGAGGTTCAGATTTTAATTTTTTTAGGTGAAACTCTCTCATACTACTCCCCTCCTTCCACCACTATTTTGTCATATTTATTATATTAGAGACATCATTTAATATTTTATTATATTTTAACTTAGTGGTCAAACAGCTTTCATTTTTTTATTAATCTTTTAATTCCAAAAGCCTCTGCTTAACTTTTTGTCTTTCATTTTTATATTCTTTTAATTTTTGCCTTTCAGCTTCGACAAGATCCTTTGGGGCTTTATTTACAAAACCATCAGTTGCCAGTTTACCTTCAGCCCTTTTTATTTCCGACTCAATCTCATCTAACTTATTTTCAAGACGCTCAATTTCTTTATCCAGATCAACCATACCTTCCAGAGGTAAAATAACTTCAACTTCATTGACTATTGTTGTACTGGCTTTTTTCGGTTTTTCAGTTAATTTTTCAGTAATATTTAATTCTCCGATCCCAGCCAGATCCTTTATATAACCTGCTCCTTTGCTG
>CAZSTU010000135.1:0-7237 GCA_964609745.1 uncultured Halanaerobiaceae bacterium | reverse complement strand
AAGAAATGAAAGAAAGAGATGATGACCTTATATATATTAGAGCAAATGTCTTTGTGGAACAAAAATCCCATAAGGGAATAATTATTGGTAAAAATGGTAAAATGCTAAAAAAAATAGGTAGTTATTCAAGAAAAAAAATACAAAAACTTTTAAATACAAAAGTTTATTTAGATCTATGGGTTAAGGTTAAAAAGGACTGGAGAGAAAATAAATCTCTTATAAGACAGATGGGTTATAGGGGGTAATCAGGATGGAAGAAAAAATTTCTAACTTAATTCCTGAAAAATATGATACATTTGATCAATTTTGTGAAGAGGCCTATGCAGTCGAAGTGGCTGAGCTACTGACTGAATTGTCCTTTGAAAATATGAAAAAAATTTTGATAAAATTTGATGCTGAACAATTAGGCGAGATTATATCACATCTAGACTATGAAAGCAGTAATTTTATCGCAAAAATTTTAACTATTGATCAGCTGTCTGATATTTTAACCAATATGTATCCCGATGATGCTGCTGACTTTTTGGGTACTATGCCTGTAGGTACTGTCAAAAAGATTTTATCAAATTTAAAAGAAAATCAGGCTAAAGAATTACAAAGATTACTGGAATATGATGAAGAAAGTGCCGGTGGAATTATGACCACTGATTACATTGCTTTTTACAGTGATCATACCACTGATACTGTTTTAAAAAAACTTCGTCAACTAGTTGATGAACCCGAAATGATTTATTATTTATATGTCATATCACGCAATAAAGAATTAGTAGGAGTACTCTCTGTCAGACAGCTTCTGGCTGCCCCCACCGATGAAATATTGGCTAATATAATGACTGAAAATGTTATTAAGGCATTTGTTGATCAAGATCAGGAAGAAGTTGCAAGAATGCTTTCTAAATATGATTTATTGGCCATCCCTATTGTAAATAAGAAAGATCAATTAATGGGCATAATAACTGTAGATGATGCCATAGATGTAATGGAAGAAGAAGCAACTGAAGATATGTACAAAATGGCTGTTACCAGTGATATCAGTGAAAGAGAGGGGGTATTTTCTGCAGTCAAAAAAAGAATTCCCTGGCTTTTCATTTTGCTCTTTGGAGATTTATTATCAGGAAGTGTAATCCACAGTTTTGAAGCCCAACTGCAATCAGCAATGGCTTTGGCTATTTTTATACCGGTTTTGATGGATATGGGAGGTAATATGGGAACTCAATCTCTAACAGTAGTTGTTAGAGGATTAGCTACTGGGGAGCTCGACCTTTCGTCTTTTGGTAAACATCTATGGCAAGAAATAAAAGCAGGTGTGATTATGGCTTTTTTACTGGGACTAACTTTGAGTGTTGCCGCTCTTGTTTGGCAAGGTAATCCTGTACTGGGGATTGTTGTAGGAACATCGTTATTTTCAACCCTTCTTACAGCGGTTATAGCAGGGACAAGTATCCCCTTTATTATTAATTATCTGGGAGCAGATCCGGCAGTGGCAGCAGGCCCTTTTATAACCACTCTTATTGATATCAGCGGTTTGTTCATATATTTTACCATGGCCACTATTCTTATGGAAAATTTATTATAAAAGCAGGATAATAATCAATTATACAGAATATAAATAATAACTGGATATTTATTGGAGCTAAAAATACCTCGTATACAAGGAGAGTGAGCAACAAATGGCAGTAAAACCAAAAGATATGGCAAAGATGATTGACCATACTTTGCTAGATCCAACAGGTACTGTACAAGATATAAAAAAATTATGTAGTGAAGCCAGAGAACATGAATTTGCCTCAGTATGTGTTCATCCAGTATATGTACCACTTGCTTCAAAATTGTTACAGGAATCATCAGTAAAAGTTACCACAGTAGTAGGTTTCCCACTGGGAGCGAATACATCTGAAACAAAAGCTTTCGAAACCAGAAATGCCATAAAAAATGGAGCAGATGAGATAGATATGGTAATAAATTTATCAGCTTTTAAGTCGAAAGCCTATGATCTTGTTCAAGCTGATATTAAAGCAGTTGTGGATGCCACTAAAACTGCTGGAGTAACTTCTGATATAATAGTTAAAGTTATTATAGAAACCTGTTATCTAAATGAAAAAGAAATAGTTGAAGCCTGTAAAATAGCCAGGGAGGCTGATGCAGATTTCGTTAAAACATCAACAGGTTTTGGAACTGCTGGTGCAAAAGTTGAAGATGTTAGTTTAATGAGAAAAACTGTTGGTAGGGATGTAGGGGTTAAAGCAGCCGGGGGAATTAAAGATTTCAATGATGCCCTTGATATGCTAGATGCAGGAGCCAATAGAATTGGGGCCAGTTCAGGAGTAGCGATTGTAACCGGAGAAGGTATTGAAGATGAAGATGATTAATAATGGGAAAGTTTCAGACTGAAGGAATAGTTCTCAAACAATTTGATCTTGGGGAAGCAGATAAAATAATCACTTTTTATACAAGAGATAAAGGTAAAATTAGAGCAGTTGCCAGAGGTGCTCGTAAAACAAAAAGCAAATTATCCGGTCTTGTATTACCTTTTAGCTATAATCAAATCACTATATACAGGGGACGCTCACTTGATAGAATAAATCATATTGATAATTTATATTCTTTTTCTTCCTTACGAGAAGATTTATTGTTAATGGCATATGCTTCATATATAGCTGAATTAGTAGTAAAAGTTGGAAAAGAAGACAATCCCAATCAGGACTTATTTTCACTACTGCTCACTACTTATCACCGCCTACACAAATCTCAAGATAATAAAAATCTTGATGATATAAATCTTTTATTTAAATTTTATCTACTCCAGGTTCTTGGATTTAACCCGGAAATTAATAAATGTGTTAAATGTGAACGGAAAATTAAACCTTCTCAAAAAAATAATTTTAATATAAGACATGGTGGCTTAGTTTGTAAAGCCTGTCTGGAAGAAGAGAAGAAATTCAATAATGAAAATATTATAAGCATAAATGGAGAAGCACTTGCTGTCTGGAGAAAAATAATGTATAAAAAGGGTAGTATACCACATAACCTAAGAATTTCTGATAATGCCTTTAAATCTCTAAATAAAATCATTGATTTGTTTATATCCTATCACCTTGACATTAAAATAAACTCAGAAAAATTTTTGCATATGATCAAAAATTTCGGATAAACTTAAAGTGAGGTGATTACATGGATAAATTAGAAAAAATTGATTTAATTAAAGAGAGGTTTAATGTCAGTTATGAAGAGGCTAATATAGCCCTGGAAGAAAGTGACGGCGATCTTGTCTCTGCATTGATTAGCCTGGAAAATCAAAAACAAGAAAAAGACAGGGAAGACAAAACAGAATATAAAGTTAAAGGTCAGGAATTAATTGAAAAAATAAAAGAACTGATCAAAAAAGGTAATATTAAAAAAATTACTGTTCGTAATGAGCAGGGGGAAACAGTACTTGAAATACCGGTAACTGCGGGTGTAGTTGGTCTGGTTTTATTTCCTTATATAGGCATACTGGCCGGTCTGGCAGCTATGCTAAAAGAATATAAACTTGAAATAGACAAAAAAGACGAGTAAATTTTTAATTTAATTTTTCTACCTCGTCCCTGTTATTAGAGGGATGAGGTTTTTGCTTTTAAATATTTTATTAGAAAAAATAGTAATAATGAGGAAGGATGTGTAAATATGAATTTTCAGGAGATTATACATAGATTAAATAAGTTTTGGGGAAGTAATAATTGTGTAATTGAACAACCATATGATATGGAAGTTGGCGCGGGAACTATGAGCCCGGCCACATTTATTGGATCACTCGGGCCTGATGAATGGAATACTGCCTATGTACAACCATCCAGACGTCCCCAGGATGGTAGATATGGGGATAATCCAAATCGACTCCAAAGGTATTTTCAATATCAGGTTATTATGAAACCATCACCGGATAATATTCAACAACTTTTTCTTGACAGCCTCGAAGCTCTCGGTATTGACCCCCTGGCACATGATATACGTTTTGTTGAAGATAACTGGGAAGCACCAACTCTTGGAGCCTGGGGTCTTGGCTGGGAAATATGGCTGGACGGTATGGAAATTACCCAGTTTACTTATTTCCAGCAGGTTGGTGGTTATGAGGCACGACCCGTAACAGTTGAATTAACATATGGTCTGGAAAGGCTGGCAATGTATCTTCAGGAAATAGACAATGTATATGATATAATCTGGGTTGATGATGTAACTTATGGGGATATATATTATCAAAATGAAGTAGAACAATCCAAATATAACTTTGAAGTAGCAGATGTAGATTTTTTATTAAAGCAATTTGATTTCTTTGAGAAAGAAGCTAATAGGGCCATTAATGAAAAACTTGTACTACCTGCGTATGATTATACCCTAAAATGTTCTCATGTATTCAATTTGCTGGATGCTCGGGGGGCAATAAGTGTAACTGAACGAACTAGATATATAAAAAGGGTTAGGGAACTGGCCCATTCCTGTGCAAGCTGTTATCTGGAAAGGAGAGATAATAATGCCTAAAAATTTAATACTTGAAATTGGGACAGAAGAAATGCCAGCTGAAGATATGAATCAAGTTAGGTCAAGTTTTCATCAGGTTGCAAAAGAATATTTTACAAAAAATAGACTGGACTATGAAAGATGTAGTGTTTTTAGCGCTCCAAGAAGATTAACTTTGTTTGTTAACAAAATGGCTGAAAAACAAAATGATAAACATGAAAGTGTAAGAGGACCATCAGCCGCTATAGCTTTTGATGATAAAGGTAATCCCACCAAAGCAGGCAAAGGTTTTGCAAAAGGACAAAATATGGATGTAGATGATTTAATAATTAAAGATGGTTATGTTTTTGCAGAAAAAAAGGATAAGGGTAAACAAACTGATAAATTATTACAGAAAATTTTGCCACAATTAGTTAAAGATATTGACTTTCCAAAAACCATGCGCTGGGGAAACCTTGACTTTAAATTTATTAGACCTATAAAATGGATATTAGCCATTTTTGGCGATAAAACGATAAATTTTGAACTGGCAGGAGTTAAATCTTCAAATATGAGCAGAGGACATCGCTTTTTATCAGGCAAACCTTTTGAAATTAATAATGCAGACAACTATTTTGATAAATTAAAAGATTATTTTGTAATTGTAAAACAAAATGAAAGAAAGGATAAAATAATTGAACAGTTAAATTCACTCAAAAAAGATGTGGGCAAAATTGAAATACTTAATGATTTACTGGAAGAGGTCATTGAACTTGTAGAATTTCCAACTGCATTTATCGGCAAATTTGATGAAGAATTTTTACAATTACCTGATGAAGTTTTAATTACTTCCATGGTCAAACACCAGCGTTATTTTCCTGTCAGAGATAAAAACAATAAACTAATAAATAAGTTTGTATCTGTAAGAGATGGTAATGAAGAAAATATTGATGAAGTCCGTCATGGAAACGAGATGGTTATAAGAGCCAGATTGGCAGATGCCCGTTTCTTTTATGAAGAAGATCTAAAAACATCACTTGCAGATAGAAAAGATGACTTAAAAGATGTAGTTTTTCAAGAAAAACTGGGCAGTATGTATGAAAAAATCGAAAGGCTTAAAAAATTATCCAGATCTATAATACAAACTCTGGAATTTGATAAAAATGATAGAGAAATTTTATTAAGAGCCGCTGACCTGTGTAAAAACGATCTTGTAACAGAAATGGTTGATGAATTCCCTTCATTACAGGGTATTATTGGTGGAGAATATGTTTTAGCAAATGGCGAAAGAAAAGAAGTGGCCCAGGCCATATCTGAACATTATAAGCCAAATTATCCTGGTGATGAACTACCTAAAAGCAAATGGGGAAAGATCTTAAGTCTGGTTGATAAACTTGATAATATAACCTCTCATATAAGTCAAGGAATGAAAACAACCGGTTCCCAGGATCCATTTGCTTTGAGAAGACAGGCCAGTGGTATCATAAGAATATTATCTGAAGCAAAATTAAAACTAAATCTAACAGACCTAATTAAAGAAAGTCTCGATATTTTACAGATTGAAAAAGGAGATATGGTCAAAGAAATTCGGGATTTCTTTTTACAGAGATTACAGACTTACCTGGAAGATAAAGATATACGATATGATGTAATAAATGCAGTAATAAGTGTTAGATATAATAACTGTGCTGATGCTGTTAATAGAGCCCAAGCAGTTATGTCCATAAGAGAAAAAGATCCTGAACTATTTATAGATTTAATTCAGGGAATGGTTAGGGCCGGCAATCTGGCTAGCAAAGCCGAAAACAATTATAAAATAAACGAAAATCTGTTTGAAAAAGAAGGAGAAAAACAACTATATCGAGAATATAAGAAAATAAAAGAGAAAATAAAAGCTAATATAAAGAAAAAGAATTATGAAGAGGCACTAAAAGATCTGGTTAAATTAAAAGATTCAATTGACTTTTTCCTGGATAATGTTGTGGTTATGGTGGATAATGAAAATATTAAGAAAAATAGACTGGCCCTACTGCAAAGAATAGCTAGATTGGCAGAGCCAATTTTAGATATAGAAGAAATTGCTCTTGATGACTAATCTATTAAAATTGAGGTGGTAAGAGTTGATAGAAAAACCCAGAGTTTACGTTGTTTCAGATTCAATTGGCGATACCGCTCAAAATGTTGTTGATGCAGCAGCCAGTCAATTTAACTCCGGTCATATTTCAACTGAAAGATATTCTTATGTACAGACAGAAAGAGAACTAAAAAATATTATTAGACGGGCAGAACAAGACAGGTCAATGATTGTTTTTACTTTAATTAACCCTGAATTGAGAAAAGAATTTGTAGAACTGGCCAAAAATAAGGGAGTCCCTGTGGTAGATATTATGGGGCCTGTCATGAATAGTTTTGAAAAAATACTTGATGTTAAACCGAGATTAAAACCAGGGCTTGTGCATAAACTAGATAAAAATTATTTTAAAAGAGTTGAAGCAATGGAATTTACAGTTAAATATGATGATAGAAATGATGAAAAAGGTATTAGGCTGGCAGATGTTGTGTTAATTGGTGTATCAAGAACATCAAAAACGCCTATGTGTATTTATCTTTCCTATAGAGGTTATAAAGCTGCAAACGTACCTTTAGTACCAGAAGTAGAACCTTCACCACTATTAAGAAAAAATCCCGGAAGTAAAGTAATTGGCCTGACAATTGATCCTCTTTTGTTAAATGAAATTAGACAGGAAAGGTTAAAATCACTCGG
>CAZSTU010000134.1:0-7326 GCA_964609745.1 uncultured Halanaerobiaceae bacterium | reverse complement strand
TGGCAGGTACAACCTTTCCCCTCACTGCCAGTAATTTGCTTGATTCTTTAACAGCTTCCTCAAAATCACCAAGAATCTCAGTTAAAGAGGCAATAAATAAGTTTCCAAAGCTGTGACCGACCAGGTGTCCCTCACTGCTGAAACGGTACTGAAATAGTTCTTCCATAAGAGGTTCTCTATCCGCAAGTGCCACCAGACAATTGCGAATATCTCCAGGAGGCAGTATCCCCAGTTCATCGCGAAGTTTACCCGAACTACCTCCATCATCCGCCACAGTAACAATACCGGTAATATTACTTGTGCCCTTTTTAAGACCCCGCAGTAGATTGGACAAGCCGGTACCTCCCCCCAGGGCCACGATATTCGGGCCTTTTTCCAGCACTTTATGCTCATAAAGAGTATCTACCAGAGATTTTCTGGGAGTAACCTTTCTGCTTATATTACTGATTATTTGTTTCACCGAGTAATATATTACTACTCCCCCAACAACCAGCAGTATAAGGGCCAGTATCAGGCTGCTATTTTCCATAAAACGTTTTGTCTCAAGCAAAAGAATAAATACCTGACTATTACTAAAAAGCATAATTCCGACTGTAATTAAACCTATACCCAGCAAAATCAAAAATATCCATCTTTTCATACCAATGCCGGGATATAGCCATTTCCACAATTTCACAAAACAACACTCTCCCTGTATTCTATTTGTCAATATCGCGGTGTTCCACGGCAGTCCGGTAACCCCGTTCATCCAGGTGGTCCTGCAATTTTTCGGCAGTAAATACTGAACGATGCTGTCCTCCGGTACAGCCAATGGCAATGGAGAGATGACTCTTTCCTTCTTTAGTATATTCCGGCAGGAGAAAGTCGATAAAATCAAAAAATTTATCATAAAACTTAAGTGAGACCGGCCATTTCAAAATATATTTCTGAACATCTTCATCCTCACCCGTCTTATCTTTCAAAAAGCTAACATAATGCGGGTTAGGAAGGAAGCGAACATCAAAAACCATATCGGCATCCTTTGGTATCCGGTATTTAAATCCAAAAGAAATAATAGATATTGAAAGATCTGTCTGATCTAACTGTTGAAAAGAAAAGACCCTCTTTAACTCCTTATTAAATTCTTTAATTGACATTTCCGAAGTATCAATAATATTGCTGGCTCTTCCGCGCAGTTCTTCCAGCATTTTTCTTTCTTTACGAATGGCATCAAGAATCCTGCCCTCTTTATCCAGAGGATGTCTCCGCCTTGTCTCCTTATATCTTTTAATCAAAGTCTCATCTGAGGCCTCCAGAAATAATATCTCATAATTTATACCTATTTCCTCTAAATGGGAAACTTTACTAAACAGTGCTGCAAAAAACTCCCTGCCCCTTATATCGCTGACAACCGCAATTTTATCAAGCTCAGAATGTAAACAAATCTCACCAAATTTAGAAATAAGAGCCGGTGGCAAATTATCCACACAAAAATAGCCCCTGTCCTCAAAAAAATTGAGGGCAAGCGACTTTCCAGCTCCAGACATACCGGTTATAATCAAAAATTTCATCTACATTTCCTCCTGTATATATATTTTACAACACTCAGGGGTAAAAGTAAACCACCTCAATTCATTACCATCTGTATCAAACTGGATATTAATCTGGATTTTACATGAATTTTTTGTAAATTTCACATTACAAGTACCGGCATTTTTTGCGGTAAAACCTCAAAAACGGCCGGCAGCCTGCCTGCTGCTTCCCCATCAATATTAAGATAAACTTTTTCTGTTGATTTTATTTCAATTTTCTTCCCTCTGTATACTTCTACTCCGGGATGACTCAAATGCTTGCCACTATATGCTTTATATAGATTTGTTACAATTTCTCCCTTGCTCAAATCACCAATAACTACCACATCAAGCAAACCGCTTTTTAAGTCAGCACCGGGAGCTATCTCCATTCCCCCGGCAAAATATGCCCCATTAGCCACGATGATACTATTTAAACATTCACTTTTTATCTTTCTACCATCAATAATCAAACTAAAGTACTTATTTTCATATTTAACAAGTGTCTTCAGGGCGGCCAGTAAATATCCAAGCAAACCGCCCAAACGTTTGGAAGCCCTGTCAATTCGGGCCACCGTGGCCCCACCCAGACCGGCATCAGAAAGATTTATAAAATATTTCTCCTTTTTTTGCTTATTAGAAACATAAGTTACCCGTCCCAGATCAATAAATGTTTTACTTCCCCTCTCAATAATTTTTAATACCGTTTCCGGGTTTCTTTTAATATTAAGACTGCGTCCCAGATCAGAGCCGGTGCCACTGCCAAAAACAATCAACGCAGAATCGGGATTGACCAGCTCTCCCCTCTCGAAAAAACCATTTACTACTTCATTGACCGTACCATCACCACCCACACTCATAATGCGGGTATAACCCTGTTTTAATGCCTCTCTGGTCAAAAGGGGTGCATGCCCTGCTCGGCGGGTATACACAACTTCAATCTCCAGTTCATATTTTTTAAATACTTTTTCATAATCTGGCCACTTTTTACCTGTACGACCACCACCTGCTGCAGGATTTACAATGGCCAGTACCCTTTTTTTCTCCAGTGGCATAGAACTAATCCGCCCCTGTTGTTTCATTTTATCACCTCAATTAAGTCAATAACCCAAAGCGTCCGGCCCATAATCCCAGAATAAAGGAAAAATAAATTAATTCAGGCAGACGGGTTTTACGAACTGCAAGATATATGCTGATTATAAGGCCCAGCCCTATAACGGTCAAATCCTCAGGCAAAAAATACATAAAACATATGGTCAGAAGTATTAGAGAGCTAAAATAAAAAAACCAGAATGTTAAATTAAAACCGGATTTGTGATAAAAAAAGTTAATCTGTCTTTTAAAGGCAAACAACAGACCTGTCAGCAAAATCACCGTCCCGGCAATATTTATTTCATCAAGTATCAGGGCGGGAATATAACCAAATATTTCACGCCAGCAGGGAACAGATAAATATAAGGACACTGAAACAATAATTGTTAAAACCGTTTTATTTATTTTTTGCAGTATATAGACAATAACCAGAATATTTATAAAAATCAACTCAAAATTAATATTAGCTGTCTCCATTACCAGCAATACCGTCAAAATGGTGGATAATGAGCTGTAAATAGAAATACCCAGAAATAAAAATGAAAGAAAGGCAGTGTAAATTCCAAAAAAGATATTGCCTGTTATATACCCCGCAATAACTCCGGCAGTAAGGGGGTTAATTAAAATATGTGAGATTTTCTTTGATTCTGCCATCATCCTCTTTCTCCCTCCTGTAGCAGTTAATTACATTATTGCCGGAAGGAGGAGGGAATATACTATATCACCCTATAAGGAGTTACTATATCACCCCATAAGGCGTGAAGATAAATCACCAAAACTTTTTTCCGGTCTGCCCAGTATTTTCAAAAATTTCATCTTTGCTACCTTAACTTTCTTTTTACCATAAACAACCTGGGGGTTATCCTTCATTTTTTCTAGAGTAGCCAGACCCAGAGCATTGTTAACACAGTAGAATTTTCTATATCCGGAAAAATCCTCCGGTATGGCTTCCAAGTATTCTACCAGCCCGGGGAGATGACGGTGGACATCTGCAATCATCCTGTTTAAAGCATTTAAAACCCTATTTTTATTCTGTCTTTCTCTCAAATCATTTTCATCTATCCCCAGTTCTATAAGCGGCCAGTAGTTTTTATTGCGCTGGTCCAGGTCCCTTTTTATATCACGTATAATATTTACCTTCTGCAAAAACAGTCCGGCATCATTAAAATTATCTTTTAATTTTTTTTGCTCATCTTCACCTATTTTGCTTTTTTCAATAATTAAATCTGTCAAAAAACCGCCAACAGTTCCTGCAACATAATAACAATACTGATCAAGATCAGCAAAAGTTTCTACTTCTTTTTCCAGAAATGTCTGCATTCCCTGATTCATTTCCTCAAGCCAGTAATGTGAAAATTCTTTAACTGACTTTTCCAGTTGATTGTAAACTTCCCAGACAAGTGATGTATTTTCAGTAAGTCTTCTCAGCCATTTATCAGAAAGAAGATAAGCATTTTTCTCGACCGTTGCAATGACGTTATCAGGTCTTTGCTCTCCTGGAGAAAAAACCCTGCTAACAAGGTCCATTAATTCCTTTCTTCGTTCAAGGGATATATCTTCAACCTCGTCTTCAAAATTATCCAGCAGTCTGTCCTGCAGATAAGTAACCATTACAGGGCGATAGAGGCTCTCATCAAGCAGGGGAATTGATAGGGCAAAACTGCGGGATACCTTTTTTAATATTTTTTCACAAAATTCAAGTGCCTGATCAGACATTATTATCCTCCTATGACTATTGATATAATCATTCTACAGTGAGATTTAATTTATTGCAAATCATTCATCCAGCCAGTTTTTGCTGACATTTTCTACAAATATTTCAACAAGATGGGGATCAAACTGACTCCCGGCATTTTTTCTGATTTCCTCTACTGCCATATCCAGGGGCATGGCTTCTTTATAGGAACGGGCGGTAAGTATTGTATCAAAGGCATCAAAAATGGCAATTATTCTGGATTCAAGTGGTATATCATCACCTGAAAGACCTTCAGGATAACCCTGGCCATCCCACCTCTCATGGTGGTGACGGACTATTTTGGCCAGATCTTTTAAATTTTCCACATTTGATAATATTTTACTGCCAAGAGAACTGTGTTTTTTGATTTGATTATATTCTTCGCCAGTTAGTGGTCCCGGTTTGTTTAATATGTGTTCTGCAATCCCTATTTTACCAATATCATGGAGTGTAGCAGCCTGACGTAATAAATCAATTCTATCTTCAGAAAGCCCCAGCAGTTTTCCCAGCTTTGTAGAATAGACAGCCACTCTTTCTGAATGACCTTTTGTATACCTGTCCTTAATCTCAACTGCCTCTACCAGGGCCTTTACCATATCCATATAGGCCTGTTTTAGTTCATCCTTGGAAACCTTCAGGTAAATATAGAGTGAAATTACCCGGGAAACTGCCTCCAGCATTCTTTTATCCTCTTCACCAAAGGCCTTACTGTCAGATAAATTATCTATAAAAATATTGCCGATAATTTCATCTGTTTTAAGACCCATTGCCAGACTTGATCTGATCCGGGGAGATCCTACTCTTTCAAAAATTTCTATATATTTTTCAGGCATATTTTTGTGATACACTTTGTGCATATTGTGATATATTCGAGCTTCTTCTGTTACGAAAATAATGTCACGAGGAAACTCAACTTCCAGCAAAAGATCATCATAACCCTTTTGAGCCAGGTAATGAAAACTATCTCCCTCAATTATACCAATACTACCCGCCTCTCCTTCAGGTATTAAAGTCAGTAATATATTTAAAATCTCCTGCATAAATTCAGAAAGCGATTTTTCCGGGTCAATATTATTGAAAAACTTAAAAAATGTCTCAAGTTTATCCTGATATTCTTCCAGTTCAGTAAGCGAATCAGTTAAACTGTCATTTATGGCTGCAATCTCTTCACCCTGCATGGTAACACGGTGTAAGAGATTATGTATCTCTCCTACCATCTGTTGATAAGATTTAACCACAGACTTCATCTCAGGAGAATATATACGTTCCGGATTCAAGTCCATCTCTCCCGGATCAAGCCCCTCTGGAATATCTTCAATATTATTGGCTAAGTCCTTCTTTTCCTCAAGAGTAGCACTGAGCTGATTTGATACTGTCTTTAATTCATCAAGATCCTCAAGGATGTTTTTTGAATTGCGCCGGGCATTACGAGAAAAGAGAAAGATCAAAATTAAAATCACTAAAAGTGAGATACCAAAATATAATAAATTTTCTATCTGGGGGGCAATATCATACACCACATATATCTTCTTATCTGTTTCTGTAAATTCCTGTGAGGTGACAAAAACCCCGTCTTTAAGGGAAAGTTCATGATCGCCCTCTATCTCTTCCACAGGCTCATATTCCAGTTCCT
The DNA here is from genome assembly GCA_964609745.1 of uncultured Halanaerobiaceae bacterium. Taxonomy (GTDB): domain Bacteria; phylum Bacillota; class Halanaerobiia; order Halanaerobiales; family DATFIM01; genus CAZSTU01. The sequence continues at coordinate 1,316 of CAZSTU010000134.1, read as the reverse complement.
CTTTATTACTCAAAATTATATTACCCTCATCATACCCGCTTACCCTGAAATCTTCCATTTCCGGCAGGCGGTTCAATAATGAGGTAAAGGAATATACAGCAATATTTACCTCCTCATCTCCCGGATAAGCAACAGCCAGTACAGCTTCATTTCCTCCCAAAAAATATGGAAGCAGATAAACTCCATAAGTACCACTTTCACGAACTTCCTGAAATATACTGTGTTCATAAAAAGAAACACCAGTTAATTCCGGATTCTTGTAATTATAATTAATATTACCGGAAAAATCAACCTGATACCAGGCATATATATTGTCATACTCTAAAAGCATTTCATCTATTTCATCACCTGATAGGGTGGAAAAATTTTTCGTCTGTTCTACTCTTTCTGAAATATATTTATCTATTGAGTGATGATATATGTCCATATATTCATTTATATTATTAGAAGTGGAATTAATTATGTAAAAAAAGAAAAAAATATATATAAATATCAATAATAAGACCAGAATATATAATTGTTTTCTACTTTTTTGTATAAAGTCTGAAATGCCTTCCGGTTTTAACAAAATACCACCCCCCGGCTTTGTCTGCTAATATTATAATTCTAAAAAAAACCTAATTTTCCTTCATTTTTTGTAATATAGAATAAACTTCACAAAAAAAATGGCCCGGGGAGGGGCCTATTCACCATCAATTATTTTTTTTATTTTATCTAAATAATAACCTGTTAATTCCTCCGCACTTTCTATATCCACACCTTCTGAAAATATGTGAAAAATTTGTTTTTCTGTATCGGGGATTACCAGAGCCCATCCCTGTTCATGATAAAATTTCACCCCATCTATCAAATCCTCATGGTCTTCACTATCCTCAGCCAGTCGCCTCATTATTTTTCCTTTTTTCCGTTCGGGACAATCAATTTCGGCCTGATTAAAAAATATATCAGGCAATTCTGCCAGTAACTGATTTAAAGTTAAATCTCTTTCGGCCAGTTCTTCCAGAATAAGACCGAGACTGTAAAAAGCATCAAAATATGGATTAAAATACGGGGCACTGATATTTCCGTTTTGTTCCTGATAATTAAGATTAGCCTCCATTAAAGCCTGAAAATCAGTGGAGTGATAAATAAATTCAGCCGCTTCTTTTCGGGCCATATCCTCTATAACCGCCGGTGTGTTAACCGGTAAAAATAATTTTTTTAAACCTTTTTTTAAAAAAAGCCGGGCTCTTAATACCTGATACACTTTATTTGAAAACGTACGGCCTTCCGCTGTCATCAAAAATAGTTTTTCACCACCACGGCCGATATAAAAG
>CAZSTU010000133.1:0-7387 GCA_964609745.1 uncultured Halanaerobiaceae bacterium | reverse complement strand
GTTTTGCTTCCTCATCCCATGCATCTTCTAGGTTCAATTCCAGTTCCATCAATTCCCTGGTGATTTTAGTTACTGTAGCAGGAGTTAAATCTGTATCTTCAGCAATATCAGAGCGAGATATAGGACCTTTTTCTCTTATTGTCTGTAAAATTAAAGATACATTAAGTTTTTTCATTAGATTAAAACTGCCCTTATTATTACTATTATTAGCCATTATATCACTTTCCTCTAGCTATTGATTTTTCCCTGATGGGGAATAAAGATTAAACTAAATTCAAACTGATTAACTCTTAGTTCATATTTTTTCTGTAATTCTGGGCCACAACTGCTGCTACCAATTCCCCTTCTCTGAGGCGCCAGATTAAGGTAGATATTATTACGTCTGGGAAGCTGATATTGGTGTCCGGCTTTTTCTAAATCATCCTGTGTATAGTCATGAACTGTAAAATTAAAGGGTTTTTTCCCACCAATTAATAATCCATTACCCCGACTGCTATATATAGAGAGCCATCTTACATCCGATCTGTTACCATTTTCCTGAGGATAAACATAAGGTGTGTGCATTACAGCAATCTTTTTCTTGAAAATATCTACATAAGTGGCCTGCATGCTGTCTACATAAGATTCACCCGGTCCACGTCCATACCACTTTACCTGACGGAGAATATCATTTAACTTAAACTGCAAACTTAAGTCAGGAAGTGAATAAGTCCGATTATCTGCAAATTCTCCCTGAACCTTAAGTTTAATAATCCCCGACTTTTCGACCTGATAATTATAATTACAGTTAAATTTTATATCCCCACCTGTGGGCAAATAAACCGTTTTTACATCAATAAGATAAATATTATTATTCATGACTTTTATTTCTACATCCTCTAATCTTTCTTCCATTCTATCCCAGCCCATTTTACGCCATTCAACAGTATATTTTCTGGTAACCGGACTGTTATCATTATCCAGGGGAGCACGCCAGAAATTAAGTTTTGGGCCATCCTGAATTAATTCTATACCATTATATTTATAAGAATTTATTTTACCTTCCTGTCTGGAAAAATCAAAAACAAAATCTTCATTTTGTCCGGATAGATCATAGACAGGAAGTAAATACTCACTCTGCTGTTTATTATATAATTTAAACTGCTCCCTGCTAATTTCATGTCCGGCTTCAGCCCAGTCTGTATTAGCACCCATTTTTATACTTATATCAAGCCAGCATTCTCCCTCAGATCTTTTATTGAAAATTTCCTGACAGGCTTCTATTTTTAATGATTTTTCCTTACCCGGATCCAGTTTTACTGTCTTAAAACCGCTTTTAAGTAAAGTACCCGATAATTTAATCTGCCAATCAATTATAAAATCAGAAGTATCCTTAAAATCATAATAATTTTTTATTTTAACCTTTCCTTCAGATAGTTCATCTTCTTCAATCTTAATAGGTGCCATCACATATTTATATTCAATTAGGCCAGGTGATGGAGTTCTATCCGGAAAAATTAACCCATTAATATTAAAATTACGATCATTGGGAAAATCCCCAAAATCTCCACCATAAGCATAATATTTTTTGCCTTTTTCGTTTTCTTTCTCCAGACCCTGATCTATCCAGTCCCAGATAAATCCTCCCTGAGCTCTTTTATAATTATAAAATACCTGCCAGTAGTCCTTCAATTCCCCGGGCCCATTACCCATAGCATGAGCATATTCGCAAAGAATTACCGGTTTATTCCCTTCCCGGGCCAGCCTCTCTGTCTCCTCAATTGTGGGATACATCGGTCCTATAATATCCACAACTTCCTGGTTTTGATCAGGTTCATAGTGAAGAGGTCTTGTATCATCCAGGTTACGTGTCATTTCGGCCATCACCCGATGATTTTCGCCAAAATCAGATTCATTCCCCAGTGACCAGATGATAATACTGGGATGATTTTTTAAGTTTTCTACCATACGACACATACGGTCCAGATAGGCTGCTCTCCACTCTTTTTTATCACTAACATGATCCACATCTTCTACCAGGTCAAAACCATGGCATTCAATATCAGTTTCTGCTAGGACATACAGGCCATATTTGTCACAGAGATCATAAAAATGAGGATGGTTGGGATAATGGGCTGTTCTGACAGCATTAATATTATGTTGCTTCATTAAAATAATATCTTTTTCCATCTGTTCTAAAGTAACTGCTCTTCCCAATATAGGATCAAAATCATGCCTGTTAACCCCTCTAATAGTAATAGGTTGACCATTAACCATTAACTGACCCTCTTTAATTTCAACTTCCCGAAATCCAATTTTTTTATTTACTCTATCAACTATCTTTCCATCATTATTTTTTAATAAAATTTTAAGGTTATATAGATAAGGGGTTTCTGCACTCCACTTATAAGGATTTTTCACTTTTCTTTTTAAAAATATCTCATTTTTTACACCATTCTCTGTATTTATATTTTCTTCAATGTTAAATATTTTGGCCTTATCATCCATCAATTGTGCTGATATCTGCCAGCCTTTGAGCTCAGTTCCCAGATTATTTTTGATTTCAGCCCACAACTTAAAATCTGCATCTTTGTAATTTTCATCTAATTCAGTTTCAATTTTGAAATCAAAAATATGCACTGAAGGAAGAGCATATAAATAAACATCTCTAAAAATCCCGCTTAACCACCACATATCCTGATCTTCAAGATAACTGCCATCAGACCACTTTAAAACTTTTACTATTAAAATATTTTCACCTTTAGTTACTTTATCCGTCAAATTAAATTCAGCAGATAATCTACTACCCTGGCTGTAACCTATCTTTTCACCATTAAGCCACACATAAAAGGCAGAGTCAACTCCTTCAAATCTTAAAAATATTTCTTTTTTCAGCCAGTCTTCCTCCAGATAAAAGCTTTGCTGATAAACACCTGCTGGATTGTCAGAAGGTACATAGGGGGGATCCACCGGAAAAGGATAAACAATATTAGTATAATGTGGTTTACCATAACCTTCCAGTTGCCAGTGTGACGGAACATTTATCTGATCCCAATTTTTTTCTATTTGATCCTTTGTCAGGTTTTGAATATCTTCATCTTTCAAAAAAGACTCATTTTCTAAATAACGGAAATTCCATTTACCATTTAATAGTTTAAAAAAATTTTCAGCAAAATAATTCCTGTTGGCATGAGGAGTGACCCGATTTCTCTCATACACTTCGGGATTTTGCCAGTCTTTCATTTAACTTCACCTCTTTTAAAAATTATTATTTACCCATCCCCATGGTTAATCCCTTAAGGAAATACTTTTGTAAGAAGATAAATACTATAACAAGCGGAAGAGAAGCAATTAACAATCAAGCAACATTTACCCCCAAGTCAGTAATAAAATTCCCCTGCAGGGTAGCCAGGCCGACAGTAACCGGTTTTAAACTAGCTGATCTAATCAAAACCAGAGCCCAGATATAATCATTAAAAATCCAGGTAAACTGTAAAGTAGCCAGTGCAGCCAGGGCGGGTTTGGAAAGTGGCAAATATATTTTATAAAATATTTTAAACTCAGAACATCCATCAATTCGGGCGGCTTCTGTCAATTGCCCGGGTATTGTAGACATAAAGTTTGTCAGAAAAAACGAACAAAATCCCATTTGAAATGCTATATGAATCATTATCAATCCTAAATAACTATTATATATACCCAGGGCATTACTTAATCTAAAGACAGGTATTAATAAAATCTGAAAGGGTAATAACATTCCTGAAAGGTAAAGAAGATAAATCATCATATTTCCCTTAAAATTATACTGAGCCAGTGTGTAACCTACCAGAGAAGAGAGAGATAAAGTACCCAAAATGGAAGGTATAGTAATAATAAAACTATTTAAAAGATAACGATTTAAATTGCCGCGTGTCCAGGCTACTTTATAATTTTCCAGAGTTATTTTATCTGGCAAACTCCAGAACCCATTTGCTATTAAATCATCCAGTGAACGCAATGAAGTCATTATTGCCCCCAAAAAGGGCAGGGCCCAGACAATCACAAAAGATAAAAGTACTAAAAACAATATAAAGCGCTGTATTTTTTCACGTTTTTTATAATTTATATTTTCGGTAATTAAATTTTTAAGCAGGTCCATTTCCACCCTCCTTTTCCCGTACATAATTAACATACATGAAGATAAATACAGCCATTATTAAAAATAATATAACAGCAATAGATGCCCCATATCCCATGTTGTATTTACCAAATGCTTCTTTATACATGAAATTGGCCAGTACTTCTGTAGAATGATAGGGACCACCATCAGTCATTATATTTACAAAATCAAAGGCACGTAGTGATTCCACCATAGTGATAACCAGTACAATAGTAGTTGTTGGTTTTAATAAAGGTAAAATCACATACCTGAATCTCTGCCAGGGACCGGCTCCATCTATTTTCGCCGCCTCAACTAATTCGGGGGAAATGGAAGTCAAACCGGCCAGATATATAATCATTACATAACCTGTATGCCGCCAGACTCCGGCTCCTATGATAGCATAAATAGCCACCTGGGGATCGCTGAGCCAGGGACGGACCAGGTTACCCAGACCTATTAATGACAGAGTATGATTTAATAAACCACTGCGGGGAGAATATATCCAGCTCCAGATTAAACCTATAACTACAGGAGCTAATACCATGGGAGAATATATTATTGATTTAAAGATTTTGCTACCTTTGATGCTTTTGTTTAAAGCTATAGCCAGAAATAATCCAAGAGTAACGGGAATAACCAAAAAAACTATAATCCATCTTAAATTATTTAAAAGAGAAGTATAAAATACACTATCCTGAAATAATTCCTGATAATTCTCCAATCCAATAAATTCAGGATCTACTAAGCCATCATATTCTGTAAAACTTAAATAAAGAGAATAAATTGTAGGAATAACAACCCAGATAAAATATAATATAAGCGGAATTATCAAAAATTTCCAGGGATTAAATTTACTGTTTGTCTTCATTATAAACCTCCTCAACATAAATAGGAGAATTAAGAGAGCTCCAGTATACAGAAATTAAACTTAACTGTACTTATGGAGCTCCCTATAACCTTATCTAAATTTCATGTTAAATAATCATATTTATTCATAATGACTTGCTCTTTCAGCCTCAAGTCTTTCTAATACATCCATGTAATTATCCGGATTTTCCCAGAATTCAATTAAATAACTCATCATGGTAATGGCAAAATCTTCTTCCATATCTCTGTCAAGGAATTGAGCAATACCTTCGGCTTCATTAATCATTTTCATTTCCTTTTTGGTCTCCTCATCATAGGAATCTTCCGGAACGTTTTCATTGGGAGCAACTCTACCAACATCTTCTACCCAGTGCTGTTGTCCCTCAACAGAAGCGGCAAATTTGAGAAAATCTTCAGCAGCCTCAATATTATTAGCATTAGCAGGAATCATATATCCATCAATAGGTGCTTCAACTGCTGTAGGGGATTTTTCTATTGCTGGAAAACGGAAGAAATCCAGTTTTTCACTCAACTCATCAGTAGCTGAGTCATGTATAAAAGAACCCATCAAATACATTGCTGCCTCTTCCTTTTCCATAAATTCCAGGGCTTCCTGCCAGGTATAGGAGGCAGGGTCTTCAATAAAATAATCTTTTTCAATCAATTCTTTCCATTTTTCAAAAACCTTCACTATACGGTCATCAGTAAATTTAACTTCACCGGCTGTGACTTTTTTGTGAAAATCAAAGCCATTTATTCTAATATTCAAATGATCAAACCAGCCAGCAGCGGTCCATTCAAATCTGGTACCAATGGTGAAAGGAGTAATATCATTTTCTTTTAATGTATCACAAACTTCAATAAATTCATCCCAGATTTCAGGCTCTTTTAGACCATATTCATCAAAAATCTCCTGATTATAAAAAACTGACCAGCCATAACTTTGATGTGGTAAAAAATATGCTTTTCCGTCAAAGACACTCTCATCTTGATAACTTTCAGAATATTTATCATAAAGATTTTCTTCTTCCCAGATATGAGTAATATCTTTAACTAAACCTTTTTCAACAAAATATTCTGCCCTTTCTCCTGCAAACCAGGTTATTACATCAGGTCCATCTTTGGCCATTAGTAATGTTCTTACCTGTTCTTTGAAATCTTCATGAGAAGTTATATTCAATTCAATATCCAGATCAGGATTTTTTTCCTGATAAATATCAACCATTTTTTCCATTGCTTCTTTAGGAGCAGGGTCACTCATATAAGTATCAATAACCAATTCCTCAGCACTACTCATTCCACTAAATTGTAAGGAAAAAGTCATTGTCAATATCAAAGAAAAGACTAAAATATAAACTGCTTTTTTAAACATTTGTTAACTTCCCCCTTTTAATATTTAAAAGTTATACCCCCTATGACCACCTGCTTTCCCTGCCAACAGAGCCATTATCACCTCCCCGATAACTTTTTTAATTAAATAAATTAAGTTTATAAAAAAATTTGTTTGTCTTTTTATATAGTATACCTAAAAAATTATTAATTGTCAAATAAATTTGAATAATTGTTTTATTCTGTTCATTGCAGGTTAAATACACTTTTTTTAATTTATTTTTTTGTGGTCAAATAATACAACCGTGACCCAAAATCTCCTACAAATCTAATATTTTGATTATAGCCGGTACCTATATACTGACTCATAGGCTTAAAACCGGCATATATTAACTCATCACCATAAGCCTCTACCTTTTCACTATTATGTTTTTCGCCAAATATTTTTCTAAATTTAGAACCTGTAATGTATTGATCGCGATTTTTAATTTTATAAATTTTTTCTTTATCCAGACCTTTCAACCTGATAGTTTCCAGAGAAGGATTGCTTTCCTGCAATCTTTGATAATAACCAACTAGAGCCTCTTTTTGATTTTCACTTACCACCATCCAGATAGCCTTATTTTTGGTAAAAGGATTTTCAATTCTATAAAATCGTCCATATTGTAACAGCTGACGATGCTTTTTATAATATTTTATTTGCTCCTTAATAATTTCTTCCTGACGGGTAGTTAGTTCTCTTATATCAAGTTCATATCCCAGAATTCCGAAAGCAGCAGTATTAAATCTACTTTCTAGAGGTGTATTTCGCCTTACCTGATGATTTGGTATATCACTAACATGAGCTCCCATGGTGCTTGTAGGATAAATAAAACTTGTTCCATACTGGATTTTCAGTCTTTCTATGGCATCAGTATTATCACTTGTCCAGACCTGAGGCATATAATAAAGCAAAGCCGGATTATAGCGATTACCTCCACTGGCACAGCCTTCAAATAATATACCAGGAAATTTTGTTGTTAATCTTTGCATTAAATCATAGAGAGCCAGTATATAGCGGTGATAAAATTC
>CAZSTU010000132.1:1782-7407 GCA_964609745.1 uncultured Halanaerobiaceae bacterium | reverse complement strand
GGTGAGCATTAAGGATAATAAATAGTCCCCAGACAATAGTCAACCCAGCAGGTAAATAGCAGTGTTTTATAACTTTAAAATAATTTTTCTGTCCTACAACCTGTGCGGCAAACATCCCTGCCAGAGCAGTAGGTGGCATTAAATCACCCAGCCCGGCAAAAAGCGATAGAGCCGAACCGGCCATAATCTCATCAGCCCCCACCAGGGCCAGGATAAAGGGGACCCCCAGCACAGAAGCTGAACCAAAGGCAGAAAATGCTCCAAAAAGTGGCATACCAATTGCCATACCCATATAAAATAATAAAGCGGGCAGGCCAACAGCAATATTTACAATATAACCTCTAACTCCAATTAAAGTTATAATCTGAATGAACATACCCACCCCCATTAATATTCCAAGTATACCAAGTGAGTCATGTAATGCTTCTTTTGCTTTTTTAAGATAGTTAAATGTCTTACCGGTAAATGGGGCAAAAATACTACTTATACCAAAGATCAAAGGCAAACCCATATTGGGAAAAACAACCGGCAAAGATTTTTCTCCAACTAAAAGTACCAAAAGTATTATAAGGGGTAAATAAATTTTAAATCCGTATTCATCATGATAGGAAGCAGGCAGTTCTTCCTTCATATTTTCAATATCAAAGTCCTTAAGATATTTATAACTCAACAATAAACTAATAACTATAGCCAGGGGAAAGGAAATAAGCATCAATGGTAGCTCAAAACCCACATAAGGCATATCTATTCCCCCACCAATTATCATAACGGGAATATTGATGGGAGGAGCCAACATGCCGAGAATACCGCCCATTGCTATAATTGCGCCAGTCCTATTAAACGGAATTCCTACACTAATTAAAACAGGTGCAACCAGTGCTCCTGTTGTTAAAACTGCTGCAGTGGAAGAACCGGAAATCATTCCTGGAAACATGATCAAAAACATAACTGCAAGTATTAAAAGTATGGGCCTTCCAGATAATTTTAAAATTATCTTATTGGCAAGTGTATGTAAGAGCCCGGAAGCCTGTATGGATTTCATAAAAATCATGGCCATGGCAATAATCAACGCCATATCAAAATAACCAAAAGTTCCTTCCACAAAGTGCCTTACAGGTAGGCCCTCACCGGCGAGCAGTGTTCCTACTACAGCCGAAGAAGCCATTGCTACTCCAATGGGAAGTTTAAATATAAAAGCACCGGCTGCAAATACACCAAGCATAACCAGTAAAAGTATTAAATACTGGGTCATCTCCTTTTCACTCCTTTACTGTATTGAATAAAATAAAAAAAGGGGGAGAATCCCCCCTCTCTTTTTGACTTTAATTAATAACCTATTGCTCTACCTGCACGGCGGGGATCAGCTCCACCAACCAGGTTATCATTATCATAGTCTATATATATACCCTGGGTTGCACCAAAAAATGGAGCCCAGTCATCATGTATTTCAACTGCATGTCCTCTTTCTTCCATCTGTTTAATCAAACTATAGGGGAATCTGCCCTCTGCGTGCATTTCTACACCGGAAGAGTAAACTCTGGGACGTTCTATAGCTTCCTGAATATCCATATCATAATCAACCATATTGACAAAGACCTGTTTGACAACAGGAAATATTCTGGTTGCACCAGGTGTTCCTACTGTCATAAAAGGTCTGCCTTCAGGATCTTCAATTAAAGTTGGGGACATACTGCTCAAAGGTGATTTAAGAGGTTCTGGAGAGTTAGGTTCGCCGGCAACAGGGGTGAAATCAGCCAATTCATTATTTAACTTAACTCCAATCTCGGGATTAACCAGTTTAGAACCAAAAAAGTAATTTATTGTATTTGTAGCAGCAACCATATTACCTTCTTCGTCTATGATTGAAAAGTGGGTTGTACTGATTGATTCCTCATTTTCCTGATCGGTATAGGCAAATTGATCTTCAAACTCATCCCGTGAACCTTCCTGATATTCAAAAGGATTACCAGCTTCAGGTTCCAGCATGGGCTGATCCATGTCTATTCTTTCAGCAAGCTCAGCAGCATACTCTTCAGACATTAACCCTTCAAGAGGAGCATCTACAAAGTCTGTATCTCCGAGATATTTTGCCCTATCAGCAAAGGCCAGTTTTTGTATCTCAGTAAGGAGGTGTAAATTATCAGGATGATCGGGGTCCTCTTCAAGATCAAAATTTTCCAGTATATTTAACATCTGCACAATGTGAATTCCCCCTGAACTTGGCGGAGGCATAGAATAGATATTGTAACCTTTGTAATCTCCTTTTACCGGTTCCAGCTCACGGGGACGGTTCTCCATATACCATTCCAAATCTTCATGGGTAATCAAACCATCTTTTTCTTCCATAAAATCAACAATGGCATCTGCTACCCGACCTTTATAAAATCCTTCTTCACCCTTTTCGGCTACTTCCTTTAAAGTCTCAGCCAGTTCTTTCTGTTTCAGCACATCTCCGGGTTCATAGGGGTTTACACCATCTTTTAAATAAATATCTCTAGCAGCAGATTCATACTTAAGAAAATTATCCCTGTTGTCTTCAATAATTCCGGAAAGCTGTTCACTAACAACTATACCATCTTCGGCATAATCAATAGCGGGCTGCATTACAGTCTCCCTATCCAGTGTTCCAAGCTTTTCTAATCCACCAATAAGGCCTGCTACCTGACCGGGAATACCGGTAGATAAAATACCGGCTGTCTGCGCATCTTCCGGGAGATCGGAATCCTCATACATATCAGGTTCAGCGGCCTTTGGAGCTACTTCCCTGTAATCAAGCACAGTTACTTCTTCAGTCTCAGCGTCATAGTACAGGAGAAACCCCCCTCCTCCGAGACCGGAAGCATTTGGTTCAACAACCCCAAGTGCAAAGGCAGTAGCAACTGCAGCATCCATTGCATTACCACCTTTTAAAAGCATCTCCAGTCCGGCATGTGAAGCACGTGGGTCTGCTGCAGCTACCATCGCATTTTTGGTAGTATTCTGAGGGTTAACGGTATCAGCATTAACATGAACCGAAAAGGTCAGAGTAAAAAGAAGAACAAGAGCCCAGACAGATAGTTTTTTGATAATTCTTTTTCTAAATCTCAAATTTTCTCCTCCTCCATTTTTAAAATATTATTCGTCCACATTAAATACATCTTTTAAAGGTTCTTCTGAATTGGCTACCTTGTCTACATAGGTTAATTCAATATCATTTTCTTCTGCAATTTCCCTCATTAGCCTATCTTCCTCATCACCTTCTTCATAGACTATCAAATAATCTGCTTCAGGAAAAACCAGTTCTATAAATGGATCTGATATTGCACCTCTTCTTGATTCTCCTCCAAGATGCATGGCTATCAAGTTAATTTCTCTGTCTTTGATAGCTTTTAATAATTCTTCTATTCTATCCATTTCTTCATCTTCATCAAGACCGGCAGCACCCAATCCTTTTGAGCTTCCACCGACAACTATAACAAAAGTTTCAGTATCTTCCTCGATTTCATCAGCACTGATTAATTCCTCAAATTCGTGGTCAAGACCAATTCTGGCTAAAATAGCTCTTGCCATCTGAGCATCAGGGCTCTGCCCTGCAGAAGTCACCAGTATTGGTTCACTAAAATCCTGACTTGCCTCAATTAATGCTGGATTATACAGGAGAAAAATTGCTGCAAATAATAAAATTAAAGCTGTTTTTTTCATTTCTTCCCTCCTTTCTCAATAAATAATTTTTAATATTTCTTATTTATATTATTTATACAAAATTTTGATAATTCCTATTTTTTCTCTTTTTTCTCTCATTTTTTTATAAAACTCTATACTTTTTAGTGGGTCTACCTATATTACCATATTCAAGATCAACTTCTGCCAGTTTTTCTTTTTCAAAAAACTCCATATAACGATGTACAGTCTGATAGGCAAATCCAGTTTTTTCACAAACTTTTTCGATAGTCAAAAACTCGCTTTCATCTTTAATCTCATTATATATTTTTTGCAGGGTAGTTATTGATAGACCCTTTGGTAGTTCCAATTTTTCCAGATCCAGAGACTCTCTACTTTCAGTTCTGATATGAGCTTTTATCCTTGATATCAGATCAGCAGCTTTAATGGGTTTCAGGGCATAGTCATCAGCGCCGGCTTTTAAGAACTTCTGGGCAATCTCGTATCTTTCATCGATTGTTAAGACAATTATCTTTAATTCACTATTATTCTCTCTTATTTTTTCTACCACTTCCAATCCAGTCATCTCTGGCATGTGAAAGTCAACCAATATAACATCAAAATTACCAGAAAGTGCCAAATTTATCCCCTGATGGGGATTATTAGCTCCCTCAACATTCCAGGATTCAATCTCAGCTACTGCCGTAAAGGTATAGATTATTTCAGGCTCATCATCAATTACCAGAATATTAATATTATCTTTTTTCACCATTAATCCCTCCATATTTAATAATTTTTCATATTCATATTTTATTCATATATTTCCCCGATAAATTCAATAATAATTTCATTAACCTGATCAGGAGCTGTCACCATGGGCATATGATGCTCTCCAGGGATAATCTCCAGTCTGGCCTCTGGCATTTCATCTACCAGTCTTTTACCATCTTCAGGTGGCACCCAGCTATCTTTTTCTCCCCAGATTAACAATGTTGGTATATCAAACTGCGATAAATCTTCAGGAGCAGGTGAATTACTTTTCAAAACATCAAACCAGGCCCTGGCTGTTCCCTGTCTTTGCAAAGGTTTAACATATGCTTCAATCTCCTCTTCAGTTAGCTCCCGCCCATAAGCTGAATTTAGGGCTCTCTCCATTATTTTACTACTCAAAATTATTTTATCTATACTTGCTTTAAGTAATAACTCAAATGGCTGATATTTAGCTACATCCCCAAAAAGCTGTGGAGGATCATTGTAGATGGCTCCTCCTATATAAACAAGACCTGCAGTCTCTTCAACTCTTTTTTGCGCCATTTTAGTTACAGACTTGGCGCCCATGGAATGGCCGATAAAAGTCCACGGTATATCACCCTTTATTTTATTTTCTTCCAGATGATCAAGCAATCCCAAGAGCCATTCGGCTCTTTTTTCACTGCTGTGTTCTAATCCTGAACTGCGGTCACTGTAGCCAAAGGCAGGGAGATCTACACTAACCACAAGATAACCCTCCCGCCTTAATGGTTCGGCTGTCTCCCGCCAGCAGTAAGTAGAACCGCCCAGTCCATGCACCAGAAGTATTTTACCCCGCACCTCACCTTCAGGTTCATAAAGACGGTAATGCAATTTAACTCCCTCAGTTTCTATAAAATGACTGTTTTCAAAGGGTTTATTTTCAGCTTTTACCTGTGGCCCAAAAAATATTATCATCAAAAAAACCACTAATACAAATATTTTAAAACTAAATTTTAACTTCGATTTTTCCACCATTTCAACCTCCCCCATTTTATACTAATATTACACAATACTTTTTTTCAACATCATTCTACACTTTTAAAACTAACAGTGTTATAATAAAGATGAGGTGGATATAATGTTTTTAGTAAACAAAATAAAACCTTTGCTCACTACTGTTATAATTATAATTTCTATATTAATGGCAACAAATCCTGTCACTGCGGAAATAAAAGAATATTCTTATGAAGTTAT
>CAZSTU010000132.1:0-1772 GCA_964609745.1 uncultured Halanaerobiaceae bacterium | reverse complement strand
TTCCCGAAGGATATCTCTATGAAGGAACCGGTCGAAGGAAAGAATCCTCCCTGCGACAGGTAGAACTAAAAACGGGGAAAATAAAAAAAATCCATCACCTAAATGATAAATATTTTGGTGAAGGTATAACAATTCTTGATAATAAAATTTATCAACTAACCTGGCAGGCAGAAAAAGGTTTTATATATGATATGGAATTCGAGCAAATAGACGAATTCAACTATAAAGGAGAGGGTTGGGGACTGACAGATGATGGAAAACACCTTATAATGAGTGATGGCAGCAGTAAATTGTATTTTCTCAATCCAGAAAGTTTAGAAATCGTAAAAAAGATTAATGTAACACAAAATCAAAAACCGGTAAAAAATATCAATGAACTTGAATATATAGACGGTAAAATCTGGGCCAACATCTGGCGTGAGGATCACATAATAATTATTGACCCGAAAACGGGAAAAATAACAGGACGGCTTAATTTAGAAAACCTGATAGATCCAACGAAATATGATCATAATTTAGATGTTTTAAATGGAATTGCCCATGACAAAGAAAATGACAGAATCTTTGTCACAGGCAAATTGTGGCCACTAATCTTTGAAATAGAGGTTAACGATTAATCTCTTTCAGGAGAAATTTTATCAATAAATTCTTCTGCGTTCATATCCTCAGGTATAATATCATTTAATTTTATAAAATTACCGGCAATCCCCAGCACAAGAGGGTCATCATCACTTTCAGGAACCTCGATTTTATATATACTAAAAAAATAATAATCTCTCTCTTTAATCAAATTCTTTAAGAGCGGCTTACCCACAATATCTGCCAGAAGTCCTTCCACAGAACTGCGTTCCTCTTTTATCTCTTCTACCGTCCATTCCATGAATTCATCAATCCCGGGGTTGGTCAGATACAGACCTCCCAGCAGGGCTACAATAATTATAATAGACAAAAAACTTCTTATAAATCCAAAAATACCCATATACTACCCCCCCCTTTTAACTTTAATATTACATAATAAAACATATACCGGCTAACTGATAGTACCCGGTTTTAATAATTCTTGATAGCCATAACTGTAATATCATCAACACCCTGTTTTTTCCCGGCAAAGCTTATAAACTCATTTTTTAAAGTACTAATAACTTTAGATGGAGAATCTTTATGATTACTTTTTAAAATATTAAAATACCTATTCTGGCCAAATATACTGTTCCCAGAACTTTCTTCAATTAAACCATCTGTACTTAATACCAGTATATCTTCTTTTTTTAACTTTAAATTTATTTCCTCTATATTTTTAAAATATCTATTATTTACTGCTGAAGTTATGGGGAGGCAAGCCTCACTTAGGATGTGCAATTCCCCCTTTTTATTTATCACTACAGGTGGTATATGGATACCTGCATTGCTTAATTTAACCTCACCTGTATTTATATCAATAATTCCGATAATAATTGCAATAAAATATTCATCAGGAAAATTTTCCCGGTTATAGTTATTGTGAAGTTCTTTTATTATATTACAGGGGCTTATCTCATTTAAGTTATTATTGCTCAGATAGTTGTTGATAGTCTCTCTGGCAAAAATATTTAATAAAGTACTTCCCAGATAATGGCCTGTTACATCTGATAAATAAAACACTAATTTCCCTTCTGTTACAAAAGCATTATATAAATCCCCTCCCACCCTTTCGGAGGGTTGATAATAAACATCTAAATCATAATTTTTTAATTCAGGCAGAGAAGCTGGCAAAAATCTTTTATGGATCTGCC
>CAZSTU010000131.1:0-7462 GCA_964609745.1 uncultured Halanaerobiaceae bacterium | reverse complement strand
TTATATCTTTAGAAAGTACCTTTTCTATTTTTAGTCCAAGATTAACTTCCTTTGTACCCGTATCAAAATCTGTTAAAAAGAGAGCAACTTGACTGGATGGTGCAGTTTCTGCTTTCTGTTCTTTCACTAGTTGTTTTGAAGCCTTTATTAGCTCCATCCTTTCTTCTAAATCTTTATCAACCTCTTCTTCCGCCTTCACAGATAAAGGCAAAAAAAATAGAGTAATTACTAAAAGTACAATCATATAGTTAATATATTTTTTTCTCACTTTTTCACCATCCCTGTTTATTCTTTATTTCCCTTCTGTCTAATTACAGCTTTATTATTATTTCCTTTCTGTTTGACCTGTGCAGAATTATCTTCCCCTTTTTGCAAAGACAATGAAAAGTTATTATTTCCATCCTGCAGGCTGAAAGAAGAATTATTGTCTCCACTTATTAACTGTAAAACAAAGTTATCTTTCCCTTTTTGCACAACTTCGAGTTCCAGGTCTTCTCCCTCAAATAGCTGTATTTTCAAGTTATATCCCTCTTTCTGAAACAAGCTTAATTGAGGTTCCAGCTGTAAAGATATATCTTTACCTCTTATCCCGGTTGAAAAGGTTAAAATTAGTATTAGTATAACAGCAGGGATTAAAAATTTATTTGAGCACATAAAATCACCCTTTATAAAATTAAGGAAAAGCAGTCCAGGAAAAACCCCGGACTGCAATATTTAACACTATTAAGCTTAATTTAACCTAATTACTTTGATTTACAGTGGCACTATTACCTTCTCCATCCTGAACAATATTTGCAGAATGGCCTTCCTCTTCATCGTCCTGGAAGAGAAATGCTTCATTTCCATCTCCTTCCTGGGTTATCAAAGCATTGTCATTGCCTTTCTGATTGAGACCTATTACGTTATTATTACCATCTTGATATCCGGTATATGATGAATTATTCTGGTAAGCCCATTCTGTTCTTGACTCCCCATCAAAACCAACAAATTCGTTATTGTCTCCATCCTGTGTAAAATATACTTCAGATTCTCCATCCTGATCGGGGAATACTGTATTGTGTTCAAGACGGAAAACATTTTCATTACCATCCTGTTCTATCCAGGCTGAAGCACTTTCCTGGTCCAGTTCAATAAGATTATCATCGCCAATTTGATTAGTTTTTGCAAAATTAGAATCTCCATCTTGTGTTAAAATAACACTATTTGCAGTAGCTACCCCATCTTTTCCAGTCTGGGTTATATCTACGAAATTACCACTACCAGATTGATTTACAACTGCATTATGTCCCTCGTCCTCACCTTCAACTGCATACAATCTTGCTTCCTGAAAAATATTAACAGTATTCTCTGTACCATCTTCTTGTTTGACTTCAGCAAAATTAAATACATTATCCAAACCATTACTAATTTGTTCAATATCAACTGTACTACCGTTTTGATCTATTTGCTGAACATCTGCTTTACTTCTATTTGTCTGATCAATAGTTACTTCAGAACTATCAGTATTATCCTGTAAAACATCGGCTATAGTTCTATATCCAGTTTGATCAATATCCACAATATTATAATCCCCAATTTGTTCTACCCAGGCATCACTATGTTCTGTAGAACTTTGATCAACATCTACTGAATTATAATCACCTTCTTGAGATAGATCTGCAAAAAGTGATCTGCCTTCATTGCCTTGATCTAAGTAGGCCTCATTTTCATCACCAATTTGTTCCACAAATCCTTCATGTGGATCTCCTAATTGAAAAATATCAGAAATATTATTCAGGCCCTCCTGAACTACTTCAGCTTCATGATCATCATTCACCTGCTCAATATCAGCTTCATTAGCCACAACTAAACCAGTTATTCCGATAACAAGCACAAAAGTCAGGCTTAAAACAAGAATTTTCCTCATTTTCATACCTCCTGAATTTTAATTGCTTTGTTTTACAGTGGCACTATTACCTTCTCCATCCTGAACAATATTTGCAGAATGGCCTTCCTCTTCATCGTCCTGGAAGAGAAATGCTTCATTTCCATCTCCTTCCTGGGTTATCAAAGCATTGTCATTGCCTTTCTGATTGAGACCTATTACGTTATTATTACCATCTTGATATCCGGTATATGATGAATTATTCTGGTAAGCCCATTCTGTTCTTGACTCCCCATCAAAACCAACAAATTCGTTATTGTCTCCATCCTGTGTAAAATATACTTCAGATTCTCCATCCTGATCGGGGAATACTGTATTGTGTTCAAGACGGAAAACATTTTCATTACCATCCTGTTCTATCCAGGCTGAAGCACTTTCCTGGTCCAGTTCAATAAGATTATCATCGCCAATTTGGTCTATATAAGCTCTTTCTCTATCATAGTTTGTGTTCTGTTTAAGTACAACCTCATTTCTATCTCCATCCTGGAATACATCCATAATAGCCTTATTAGTTTGTTCTCCTGTTATGCTATTTTCTTCTCCAGTCTGTTCTATATAAGCTCTGGTTGGACTTGACCCTGAAAAAATATATTGATTTAAATCAACCTCGTTCAGATCACCATCTTGTAAGATATCGGCTACAGTATTCCAGGGATCAGGACGAGATGTTTGATCAAGATTTATTGTATTTTCATCACCAATTTGTTCTATTAGAGCTTCTCCACCGGCTCTATGAAGTTCTCCATAGTTACTTTTTTGTGTTATAAATACCTCATTATCGTCCCCTGTTTGTTCAAGATCAGTAGAATTATTCCAGTTTGCAGTCCAGACGTCTGCCATATTTCCAATTCCATCCTGAGAAATATTAACCTCTGTTCCACCATGTCCTACATCAACGTTTGAAACATTATCTTCCCCATCCTGATCAATATCAATATCAAAGTTTTCACTCGGATTACGCAGTCTTACCCATGCATCCTGCTCCAAACCTTCCTGTAAAATATCGACAAGACCATATTCTTTCATTTGACTGCTGGCCAAATCTACCTCAGCATTATGGCCTTCATCCAATTGATCAATGAAAACATCTATGTCTCCTCCGCCATTATAGCCAGTGGAGTCTATCTTAGCAAAATGGTCAATACCATCTTGCTTTATCTCCATATATCCTCCATATCCCTGAATAATATCTGCATCAAGATTATCCCCAATCTGTTCAATTAAAGCTTCTGCATTATTAACTCCTGTCTGCTCAATATCAGCTTCATTATCCGCCAAAACCAATCCACTCATTCCTGCAATCAATGCAAAAGCCATTACTAAAACAAATAATTTTTTCACTCTTAATTCCCCCTTATAGATTGTTGTTTATCTGGCCGGTTTCACCCTGGCTCCCTGCTATCCCATAGGTGACCAGTTAGGGAAAACAGATCAAAACCTCCAAAATTTATTAAAAATTATTAATTACTTTGAGAAACACTTGCTCTATTACCATTGCCTATCTGAATTATTGAGGTTTCATTTCCTTCCCCAAATTGATTAATAACTGCCAGGTTACCTTCTCCCTGCTGTTTAATCCGGGAAAAATTATTTCTACCAAGCTGATTAATATGTCCATCATTATTTTCACCATTTTGACTTATAAAAGCATTATTGTTAAAGTTATTCCCTGAATTAAAAACACCGGACTGAATAATGGAGGCATTATTATTACTGCCCTCTTGTTCAATTTCAGCTGTTGAAGCTTCCATTGATTCTACATTAACTGTACCACCCTGGCCGATAAAAGCCTCATTTCCCGAACCACTTTGATCTATCCTGCCAGTAACATCCTGGGCCGACCAAGCATTAAACATAAAACTTTGTTCAATGTGCGCAGTATTTTCACTACCTTCTTGCTTAACTATAGCATTAACATTCTGCAGTGATTCGATGTTAACAGAACCCCATTGATTTATATTTGTGCTATTTTCTGTTCCTTTCTGGGAAACTTCTGCCTGTAATTCATTGCCCAGCTGTTGAATACTGGTCTCATTACCCTCTTTAGCAATTACTTCAAATTGGGCCGGTAAAAAGACCATTACCAGTAAAATTAAAAAATAAATTATTATCTTCCTATTCATCATTTTCTCACCTCATTCAAGGCTTTTACATCAACTTCAAAATATACCTATTTCTCTTCATCAGCCCCCTTTATATTAATATTTTTACTATTTTTACTACTCTTGCGTAACTGACCTCCACAGTCGGGACATTCCCTAGCCTTTTCAGTGCACCTGTTATTCGCCGTATAATACCGTTTACCACAGTATTCACATTCAAGCCAGACCGGCATAATAACAGCTCCTTGCATGTTATAATATATAGTACTTTTTTACTACCAATATTATATCTGCTTTTTCCACACAATTCAATGATATACTTTGTTATATTTTCCTGTTATGGTTTTTGTTATTTTTACTAACTTCTATTTCTATCTTTAAATTATGTTTAAACACATTATAATATTTCAGTATAAGTCTTACTATTATACGGTTTATCTCCTCATCATTAATACCAGCTAATAACAATAAGGCCTCATTAAAACCATACCAGGTTAATATATCTGATCTACGTAAATTATCAGCAAAAATTTGTTGAATAATTTCTATATAATCTTCATTATTTTCACTGCTGAATCGAAAAGTTATAATATATATATTCACGTCAGACCTTTTTCTTTTCTCATGTTCCAGTTCAAATATTTTCCAGAATATATAAGGGGAACAGAGAAAAAGTGGTTTTTTGCAATTTTTATATTTTTTTATCAAAGCTACTTCAGGGGTTGATAAATTATTGCCTGCTGCCACCACAATTTTCACTTCCCTGTATTTTAATTATAAATCAACTATAATATAACAGATTATCAGATAATATACCATGACAATCTAAATGAAAATATAATGTTATGAAAAATATCATTAAAAAAACCCATCTATTGATGGGCTTTTGTTAAATATTTTGATAATATAGTGGATAAATTCAATTATGAGAAACATATCTGTCCCGGATTTCATTTTCAATCCTCTGCAGTACTATCTTAATCTCTTTTTCTGAATGACCAACTGCCAGCAGCAAATAATGTCTTGTCTCCCAGCGAGTAATAACATCGGAAGAACGAAGATGTTCATGAAGAGTCTTTCTTCAAATCCTTACTGCTTCTCACATTTTCTGTGGATTTCCTGTCTTTTTTACTTGAAAGTGTATTAAAAAAATCTCATTATTTTTCCTTTCAGCTCTTCTTTTTTCAAGATTATATATATTGGAAAAGGTGACAGGACCGCATTCAAAGATTTTATTTTTATTGGAATTATTATTTAACATAAATTCCGGCTTTTGCGCTAAATCAATTTTAAAAAAGTCAGAAACAAGCTCTTCTAAGCGCATAGGCACCTTTATATCAGAATTCCTTAAAAAAGACATTATTTCTTCTGCCCTAACCCTTGCCCTATTAAGCTTACCCGCCTCTTTAAGAGTTTTTATTAATTCGAGATACATATTGACGTTTAACGGATAAAGTTGAAGTGAGGTTTCATAAAGATCAATTATTTTATCATATCCACTATTATTTTTTTTCAAAAATTCGGCGGTTGTATTAACAGCATTAAGATAAAGTTCACTGAATTCTTTTCTTTTTTTTAAAAGCTTATTATTATCTAATTTTTGATTTTTTAAAAATATTCCTTTATACATTCTCACAGCATAATTTAACTTTTCCAAAGATTCCTCTTTAGTACCCGTTTCAATCATATTTTTAAATTGTCTGCCATCCATCCAGAAATCACTTTCTGGATTGAAACCATATCCTCCTCTTTCTGTATAAATAAAACTACTGCTACTATGTCTTACAGCCAGATCACGGCGCAATCTATAAACCAGTGCTCTCAGGGATTGACGCGGGGTAGCATTTTCTGCCAGGTTAAGCTCACTAATTAACTGTTGATCAGAAATAGTCTGACCCCTTTTACACAATAATAACAAAAATAATTTCCATCTTTTATTCAGCTTCCTATTCCCGGAAAAAAGCACCCTATCACCATGACGGATAAAAAGCTGGCCCAGTGTGTATATATAAACCTTCCCATAGCTGCTAATAAAACTTCCCTCCTTTTTTCTCATCTGCTTTTCATCAAGTCGATCTATACTACTTTATTTGAACAAAAGTCAAAAAAATCCTGCCTGTACTTAAAATTTATTTAAAAATTTAACAAAAAATAAAAACCCCACATCTCTGCGGGATTTCAATCAAACTACAAATAGATTATAATATTAATATTTAATTATCTCAAATCCTGATATTGCAGAAAAACCCTGGCAATTTCAGGATCAAATTGACTGCCGGTATTGTCTCTAATCTCCTGAATGGCTTGTGTTTCAGATAAAGGATCGCGATAGGCACGTCTGGAACGCATAGCATCCCAAGCATCGGCCAGGGCCAGTATCCTCGATACCAGCGGTATCTCTTTCCCCTTTAAACCACGGGGATACCCCCCTCCATCCCATCTTTCATGATGATATAAAATATATTCCGCTATTTTTGCAAAACTCCCTGTTTTGTTCAATGCCTGATAGCCCCATTCAGGGTGTTTTTTTATCTTTTCAAACTCTTTTTCCGTTAGAGCACTTTCTTTATTTAGTATATCAAGTGGTATCAGCAATTTTCCAATATCATGAACCATTCCTGCCCAGTAAGCCTTTTTTGCAACTTCCCGGGAACAATTTAACTTTTCGGCAATGGCTGAAGACAGTTCTGCAACATTTTCCGAATGCCCGCTGGTATATTCATCATAAATATCTACAATATTTAATATAGAAGATATTAATTCACGGGCAAATCTTTCCTGTATGTCTTTTATTTCTTTACTGTATGTTTCAAGTTTATGGTAACTTTTCTGCAGTTTCTTCTTCTGCCTTTCTAAACTTTTTTCAGCATTTTTCCTTTTCGTAATATCAATAATATATCCCTGAATGTTTTTTAGGTTATCTTTTTCGTCAAATATTCCCTGTCCCTG
Source organism: uncultured Halanaerobiaceae bacterium (assembly GCA_964609745.1). Classification (GTDB taxonomy): domain Bacteria; phylum Bacillota; class Halanaerobiia; order Halanaerobiales; family DATFIM01; genus CAZSTU01. The sequence goes on along the minus strand of CAZSTU010000131.1, from coordinate 487 downwards.
TTCCCATACCCATTTTATTTGATTATTTCTGGTTTTAATCTGATATTCAATAGAAAAAGATTTTTCATTTTCAACTGCTTTATAAATTTTGCTATATAAAAATTCCTTATCTCCATTTACAATCAAATTGCCAAATGAAGTTTTACTATCATTAATTAATTCCTCAGGTTCATACCCGGTAAGTTTTCTGCACCCCTCACTGACAAATTCCATAGTAAAACTATTATTATTTTGGCATTTATAGGCTATACCCGGGAAATTATTCATCATGACTGACAGATCCATTTCACTTTTTTTAATATCAGTTATATCCTGAAACAATGTGATAAACTGCCCCTTTTTGGGGGAAGTAACTGTTATCTGAAAATATTTTTTCATGGGAGAATAATAATCATTAAAAGAAATAGGTTCTCCACCGACAGCTACCTCTGCATAGGCATTAAGATATGGTGGAGTATCACTTTTATATAATTTTGAAGCAAGTGAG
>CAZSTU010000130.1:0-7514 GCA_964609745.1 uncultured Halanaerobiaceae bacterium | reverse complement strand
GGAAATGGCTGAAATAGCTCTTGTTGAAAATTTACAGAGAGAAGATCTAGATTATATTGAAGAGGCTCATGCATATCAACAAATTATTGATAAGTTTTCATTAACACAAAAGGAACTGGCTGAAAAAATAGGCAAAAGTCAGTCAACAGTTGCCAATAAGTTGAGAATATTAAAATTACCGGTCGAGATACAAGAAGAAATTAAAACCCCGGAAATTTCCGAAAGACATGCCCGGGCACTTTTGCAATTTACTGATAAAAGCCAGCAAAAAGAGGGAATAGAAAAAATCAAGGAAAAAGAACTTACTGTTAGAGAGACTGAAAAACTTATTGAAAGTCATAAGGCTAAAAATGAGAAAAGGGAATAACAGGTTGTAACTACTGTTTATAAAGATTTACGGGTTTTTACAAATACATTAAATAAAACAATAAAAGAAATGAAAGAAGCAGGTCTGGAAGTTAAAGTTGATAAAAAGAAAAAGGAAGATTATATAGAATATAATATTGTTCTACCAAGAGAAAAATAGTGATGTTAAAAGGGAGGGTTTTTTGTGGCCAAAAAGATGGCAGTGGTCAATCAAAAGGGTGGAGTGGGCAAAAGCACTACAGCAGTTAACCTGGGAGCAAGTCTGGCTGAAATGAATAAGAAAGTTTTATTAATTGATATTGACCCTCAGGGGAATGCTACCAGTGGTGTTGGTATTGAAAAAACAGGTATAGACACTAGTATTTATGATATTTTAATTGAAGAAACTCCGCTGGAAGAAGGTATTATGTCTACTGATATAGACAAATTTTATATTTTACCTGCAAATATCGACCTGGCTGGTGCTGAAATTGAATTGGTTTCCATGATTTCCCGGGAGTCGAGATTAAAAAATGCTCTAAAAAAGAGAAAAGAAAAATATGATTATATTTTATTTGATTGTCCTCCTTCACTTGGTTTATTAACTTTAAATGCACTTACTGCTTCTGATAAAATACTGGTTCCAATTCAATGTGAATATTATGCTCTGGAAGGATTGGGCCAGCTGATAAAGACTATTAATCTTGTAAAAAAGAGTTTAAATTCAGATCTCGAGATTGAAGGTGTTGTATTGACAATGTATGATGCCCGGACAAATCTTTCACAACAGGTTATTGAAGAGGTAAAAGAATATTTTGGGGATAAAGTTTATAATACTGTCATACCTCGCAATGTTCGTCTGAGTGAAGCTCCAAGTTTTGGTCAACCAATTAGTGTATATGATTCAAATTCCAGAGGGGCAAAAGCCTATAGAAAACTTGCAAAGGAAGTGACTGATAATGTCTAAAAACAGATTGGGGAAAGGTCTGGGGGCTTTGATTAACGAAAGCAGTGAAGAAAAGGGTTCACCGGAAAGGGTAATAGAGATTTATGTTGAAAATATTGAACCAAATCCATATCAACCAAGGAAAAATTTTGAGCAAAAATCTCTGGAAGAACTGGGTCAATCTATAAAAGAAAATGGCATGATACAACCTATTACTGTTCGCGAGGTAAAACCAGAGCAATATCAACTGGTGAGCGGGGAAAGAAGATGGAGAGCCTGCCGTATTGTAGGCCAGAAAAAAGTCATGGCTATTGTTAAGGATTATACTGACCAACAATTAATGGAAATTGCTCTTGTTGAAAATCTACAGAGAGAAGATTTAAATCCCATTGAAGAAGCTCAGGCCTATCAGCAAATGTTTGATGAATTTAATTTAACACAGGCAGAAGTTGCTAAAAAGGTTGGCAAAAGCAGATCCACAGTTGCCAATGTAGTGCGTTTGTTGAATCTGGCACCAAAAGTACAGATATATGTTTCACGTGGAACATTATCTATGGGCCATGCGCGTGCATTACTACCATTAAAAAACTCTGAAAAACAAATTGAAGCGGCTGAATATATTATAAAAAATGAACTTTCTGTTAGAGAAACAGAAGAATATGTAAATAAACTTGTTGACAATAAAAACAAAAAAGAAAATGAAAAAGAAGATCAAAAAAAGGAAAAACTGGATGAAAAATGGAAGGATGCAAAAGAAGTGTTGTCAAAAGTTTTGGGTACAGGTGTAAAAATTAAAAAAAGAAGGAAGAAAAAAGTTGTAACATTTACTCTGGATAATTTTGCTGAAATGGAAAAAATTCTTTCTAAACTTCGGTGAAATGTTTCATGTGAAACAATATAAAATATCTTAAAACTCAAGTTAATTTTACTTGAATTTTTATAACAGGTATAATATTATAATTAACTGGGTCTATAATAAATTTAATCCAGAGGTGGAAATATGTATATTATTATCGTTGGTGGCGGGAAAGTTGGTCGTTATTTGATTAACGATCTTTCTAAAAAAGATAACGATGTAGTATTGGTAGAACAACAGAACGAAAAATGTAATGTTATAAGAAATAAATATGGGATTAATGTTATCTGTGGGGACGGGTCCGAAAAAGAAGTACTGGAAAAAGCAGGAGCAGAAAAAGCTGATGTGTTGCTTGCTGTAACTAAAGATGATCAGGATAATCTGGTTATCTGTCAACTGGCTGAAAGACAATTTAATATTCCTCAGACATTTACGACTGTAAATACTCCCGGTAATGAAAAATTGTTTGATTGGCTTGGAGTAAATGTAGCCGTTAGTAGTGCGGCTATATTATCGGCCTTAGTAGACCAGGAAGTGACAATTAATGATTTAAAAACTCTTTTAAATAAAGATCAGGATAAATTAAAAATGATAAGAATTACTGTAAATGATAATTCAGCATTAATTAATAAAAAATTAAATGAAATAAATCTTCCTCTGGAATCTGTTCTTGTTACCATTTTAAGAGGGGATACTCCAATTGTCCCCAGGGGAAATACAAGGATATTACCGGGAGATCTTATTGTTGCTCTTTCACGTCCTGAATTTGAAGAAGAATTAATAGAGATGTTTAGTTAAAGGGGAAAAATGTAAAAAAAGGATGGATAAAATATGATTGGAACCATAGTAAATACGGCAGCAATTATTATCGGGAGTATTTTAGGTTTATTTATTAAAGGAAAATTTACTACAAGAATACAAAAAACGGTTATGCAGGGTATTAGTCTTGCTGTTATTTTAATAGGTCTTCAAATGGCTCTGCAAATAGAAGGTTCTGTTGATATAATAATTGTTATCTTCAGTCTGGTGATTGGTGGAATAATAGGAGAAATATTAAAACTAGAAACAAAACTGGATAATATAGGCAATAAACTGAAAAAAAACTTCAGTAATGATGAATTTTTTGTGCAGGGTTTTGTGCAGACAAGTTTAATATTTTGTGTTGGAGCGATGGCTATTATGGGGGCAATACAGGATGGGCTTAATAATGATCCCTCTCTTTTATTAACAAAGTCGCTTCTTGATGGGACAACATCTATTGCTTTTGCTGCTACTTATGGTATTGGAGTTATTTTTTCAGCTATACCTGTGTTTTTATATCAGGGAGGTATTACTCTACTTGCATCTCGGGTTCAACAGTTTTTGAGTGATCCAGTAATAAAAGAAATGACTGCGACTGGAGGACTATTGATTTTTGCTATTGGATTGAATATAATTGGTATTACAAAGATAAAAGTGGGTAATTTGTTGCCTTCTTTATTTATTGCAATAATTATTGCTTCTTTTGTATTTTAAATAGGAAAAAGGAATTTTATATTTTTTATAGAATAAATTTAGTACAGGGGCTTAAATAAAATATTAACTATTGATTGACAAAAACCGGGGTGATAGTTAAAATGAAAAAATTCTTAAAAAAAATATGGATATTTTTAATAGGTAAAGTACATATCACCCTAACTCCACCATCGGTCAATAAAAAAGTTAAAAGTTTTCAAATTAGAAGAATATACCCTATTTTACTTATGATCATTATTACGGGAACTATTATTGGTCTTTCTTTTCAGTATCATCAGTACCATTCCAGATTTATTGCCGCAGATAGTGAAAGACAGGAATTAAAAGGGGTCAAAGCTGAAAATGAAAATTTAAAGAAAGAACTTGTTTCACTATCAAATGATACTGAAGAATTAAGGCAGGCGTTAAGTAATCTACAAAAATATAATGACGAAATTAGAGATACTATTGATATAAGTGAGGATGGGGAAGAAAAACAGGATAGCCCGGAAATGGAATTCAGAACTCTTTTTTCCTATAATAGTAGCATATTTCAACAGGGCACTCCTATGGGTGGAGGAGAATTTAGACTGGATTATCAGGAATCAGATGAGTTAATTAAAAGTATGCAGCAAAATATAAATAAAATTGATGAAGAAATACCTTCACAGAGAGAAGAACTGGATGAGCTCAAAGAAGAGACTGAAGAACATAATGCGCGTCAGGCAGCTACACCTTCAATCTGGCCTTTGGCCGATGAGGGTCAGGGTTATGTTGCCTCAAATTTTGGCTGGAGAAATGATCCTCATTCTTCCGAACGGGAACATCATGATGGAATGGATATAGCAGTATGGTATAACACTCCTGTACTGGCCGCTGCTAATGGTAAAATTAGTTTTGCCGGATGGAAGGATGGATATGGATGGACAATTGTTATAGAACACGGGTTTGGATATGAAACTTATTATGCACATTTAAATCGCATCCAGGTCAAAAAAGGAGAAGAGGTTAGCAGAGGAGAAGTTATTGGTTTGTCCGGGAATTCTGGGAGAAGTACGGGGCCCCACTTACATTACGAAGTTCGTGTCAATAATGTACCCGAAGATCCAAGAGAATACATAAGGAGGTAAAGTAATGTTTGGAGATAAAGATGAAAAAAACAAAGGTAAAGTTGAAACAATTCTGGGATCAGGAACAAAAGTTAAAGGAGATATTAATACAAAGGGATCTCTTAGAGTCGAAGGATTTGTCGAAGGAAATATAAAAGCTGAAGGTGATCTATTTGTTGGAGAAGATGGCAAGGTAAATTCAGAGGTAAATGCCAGAAATGTAATAATTGCGGGTAGAGTAGAGGGAGATGTTACAGCTCATAAAAAGCTGGAAATCTTACCTAGTGGAAAATTAATAGGAGCTATTAAAACAAATACATTAAAAATTGAAGAGGGTGCTATTTGTAGCGGTTCAAGTAAGCCACTGGATAGTAATAAAGGAAAAAAGAAGTTTAATAAAAATGATAAGAAAGAAAAAAAATCAACGAAAAATAAAGAGAAGACAAATAAAGAGAAGACAAATAAAGGCAAAGATTAATCATAGGCTTTTTTCTCCTGTTTGATATTTATTAGTGATTTATTTAAGCCTTTTGCAATTAGTTCTGCCATTTTGATAACAATACTTAATCTTGTGCTCTGTAATACCATATACTCCATATATCCTCCCACATTTACCAATCCTGTAATGTGCATATTACCAATAGCTGTTAATTTCTTATTAACACCGGTCCCGGGTTTTAAGGGGCCTTTTTTAACGTCAATATATCCTACACTGCTCTTTTTGCCCAAACCGGCATCAACAGCTATTATAAAAGGAGAAGTATATTCTTTATTTATTTTTTTTATAATATGGTCTAGATTACGTGCGTGAACCGGACGGTCAATATTTCCAATAATATGGGCAGGGGGTTGTTTTTTTTCAAGAAATGTTCCGGTAAGAGGACCAAGGCTGTCTCCTGTTGATCTATCTGTTCCTATACATAATACAATTATTTGCTGAAACTCTTTATAATCTGCTGCAGGTAGTGTTCTACCTATTAGCCCTGAAAGAAGAAAATGTCCTTTTTTATCATTGATATGTACTCTATGCTTGTGTGCAAACATCCAACCATCCTTTCTTTGAATTGTTCTTAATAAATACATATGATATATTTTTTGTTTTAATACAATGATTTATACAATATAAATTATAAATACTCCGTACAGGAGTGCTTTTTTTTATTAAATTATTATGTTATAATTATCCTGTATATTATTACTAATTGATAACCTAAAAAGATTGGGTGATATTGTGAAGAAAGAGGTATATAGAGAAAATCTATCTGATGAGCTCGAAGAGATATATGATGAAGGAGTTAGTGAACTTGAAATTGGTAAATTTGAAAATGCTGAAGAAAAGATCAAAAAAGTGCTGGAGGCAGAACCTGAATTTGTTCCAGGATATAATAAATTAGGAGTTATAGCACTCTATAAAAAAAATCAAAATGAAGCTGAAAAATGGTTGAATCGTGCTCTCGAAATTGATGATGAATTTGTTCCCAGTATTACTAATATTGGAAGTCTGGAAAAAAAGAGAGGTAATCTGGAAAAGGCAGAAAAACTCTATGAAAAGGCGGTAATGCTTGATCCTGATTATGGTCCAGCCCATAATAATCTAGGTGTAATTTATAGGGAAAAAGGTAATTACGCAAAATCAGTTAAACATTTAAAAAAAGCTAGAAAACTTGGTTCTTATGCTGTTGAATTATCAGATAAACCTCTGTTACAGCGCAAGGGATGCCTGGTCCCATTAGGTCTTGTAATATTTTTCGCCATTTTATTTTTTCTCTGGCTTTATTGATGAATAAGGTGGAGGTGTTTTAATTGGAACAGAAAAGTTATTGTGTGGGTGATGTTGTTAAATTCCAAAAAAAGCATCCCTGTGGTGGAGATCACTGGAAAATACTTAGAATTGGGATGGATTTCAAAGCTGAATGTACTACCTGTGGCCGGGTAGTTATGATGTCCAGAAAGAAGTTCGAGAAAGCAGCAAAAGAAAAGGTGAATGATAATTGCCAGTAATTGCGGGAGTGATTGGATGCAGGTAGGTATAGTAGGTCTGCCTAATGTCGGTAAATCAACACTTTTTAATGCTCTGACCTCTGATAATGTAGGTGCAGAGAATTATCCTTTTTGTACAATTGATCCCAATATTGGTGTGGTAGAGGTCCCTGACAGACGATTGCAAAAATTAAATGAGATGTATCAACCAGAAAAGCTTACTCCTACAACTATTGAGTTTGTGGATATTGCCGGTCTGGTTAAAGGGGCAAGTCAGGGGGAGGGGTTGGGTAATCAGTTTTTAGCACATATACGTGAGGTAGACGCTATTGCCCATGTTATACGTTGTTTTAAAGGCAGTGATGTTGCTCATGTCTCCGGGGAAATTAACCCTTTAGAAGATATAAAAGTATTGAATACAGAATTAATGCTTGCTGATCTGGCCACACTGGAAAAAAGAAAAAACAAAACTGAAAAGATGTTAAAAACCGGTGAGGATAAATACAAAGAAGAAATGGAAGTTTTAAAAAGATTAATAAAAAAACTAAATAAGGAAATTAATGTAAGAGAATTAAAATTAAATAATTTCGAAAAAAAAGTAGTTAATGAACTTAATTTGTTAACTGCAAAACCTGTGATATATATTGCCAATGTAGGGGAAGAGCAATTAAAGGGAAGAAATAAATATTTAGAAAAAGTTAAAAAATATACCACAAAAAAAGGTATACCTTGCATTGCGGTGAGTGCTAAACTGGAAGAAGAAATTGCAGGACTTCCTTCAGAG
>CAZSTU010000129.1:0-7554 GCA_964609745.1 uncultured Halanaerobiaceae bacterium | reverse complement strand
CTCAGCACAGGTGAAACTCCCATTCACTATCGATGCAAACTACGAAGCACACAAACTATAACCCCCCCTCTGTTTGTAACAGAAGGGGGGAACATCATAGTATCAATGAATAATAATATTTAGCTTTTTAAAAAGGACCATAACTTATCATTTGAGCTACTGCTACAAAAATAGCTCCAGAAATAAACCAGATAACCAGGAGGGGCCAGAACCACTTAGCATACTTTTTCCAGGAGATTCCTGCCAGACCCAGACCGGCCATAAAATACCCGGAAGTAGGAGTGAATATATTGGTAAATCCATCTCCCAATTGATAGGCAAGGACTGCTGTTTGTCTGGTTACTCCCGCCAGATCAGAAAGTGGTGCCATTATGGGCATAGTCAAAGCAGCCTGCCCGCTTCCTGAAGGAACTATAACATTTAAAAGACATTGAAATACATACATTCCCATTGCCGAAAGATAAGCCGGCAGACCCTGAATAGCTACTGACATTGAATGAAGGATTGTATCAATTATATATCCATCAGTTAAAACTACTAAAATACCGCGAGCTACACCAACAATAAGAGCAGCCATTGTTAAGCCTTTTGCTCCATCTACAAATGCATCCGCAGTTCCATCAGTTCCCAGGCCACCAACAAGTCCTGATACTATCCCCATACCAATGAATAAAGCTGAAAGTTCTGTAATAAACCAGCCTTTTTGAGTAACACCCCAGATTAATAAAATAAAGGTTATCACAACAACAGCCAGAACTCTTTTATGAGTGTTTTTTAAATTATCAAATTCTGACATATCAACTTTAAAGTCCTTTTCTTTGTCATCCTCATAAACAGGACTCATTTCTGGATTTTTCTTTATTTTACTGGCATAGCGATATACAAAACCTATTGCTAGAAATGTTGTGACAAACCAGACTACTACTCTAAATCCTAAACCGGAAAAAGTAGGCAGTTCAGCAATTCCCTGCGCTATTCCCACGGTAAATGGGTTCATAAATGCTCCGGCAAAACCGGCACCTGCTCCCACAAGAACCATAGCCAATCCAGTTAACGAATCAAAACCCAAAGCTATAGCTAAAGGTACCATTACCGGTATAAAAACAAGCGTTTCCTCTGCCAGTCCCAGCATTGAACCACCAAGAGCAAAAATCAACATAACTATGGGAATTATTATTTTTTCTCTCCCCTGAAGTTTTCGAGTCAAAGTGGCTATCCCTGCGTCTACCGAGCCTGTCTCTGAGATAACCCCAAACGAACCACCAACTAAAAATATAAAGAATACTATATAGGCTACTTCTTCCAGGCCTCTTGGAATTGATTTTAGTATACCAAAAATTCCTACAGTATTTCTTTCTACCACTTGATAGGATTCTGGATCTACTACTGTACGTCCTTCTTTCTCAACTCTTTCATAACTTCCCGGTGTTACAATATAAGTAGAAATAGCTGCAATAATAATGATGACAAACAGAAGGACCAGAACGTGAGGTACCTTGATTTTACTCAATTTAAATTCCCCCTTGAATTAGTTTTATAAATTAATAACACTTCCAGATAAATTATTTGTTCTCTTTCCTTTTTTAACAACTTCCCTCCCTCCTATTAAAACTCTCTCAATACCAGCAGGTGACTTAGTCGGATTGGCAAAAGTCGCACGATCATCAATTTGATTGAAATTAATTATATTTAAATCGGCATCATATCCCTCCTTTATCCTTCCTTTTGATTCCAGCCCCAATCTTTCGGCTGGCATAGAGGTCATTTTCTTAATAGCAGTATTAAAATCTAATATTTCTTTTTCTCTTACATATTTACTCAAAACCCTGGGAAAAGCACCTGCAGCCCTGGGATGACCTTCTCCATTATTTATCAGACCATCACTGGCAACCATTACATAGGGATGTTGAAGTGCTTCGATCACTTCTTTTTCATTCATAACAAAGGCAATTGCCAGACTGTCAGGTTCATTTTCTCTTACTTCCTCAAAAATTTCTTTATTACATCTTCTACCACGATACTTTCCTTCAGCCATTTCAATTGAATCATAAGAAGTATTCCATCTTTCAAAACAGCCCTTATCAAAGACAGCACTTCCAATATGCGTGCTAAAGGCTGCATAAGGGTAGACATCTGCCATAACATCTACTCCTGCTTCATAAGCTTTTTCAAGCATTTCCAATCCGTCTGTCATCTGCCCAAAAGCAGTACAACTGCCAATATGTGAAACCTGAAATTTTACCCCACTTTCTCTGGCAACTATAATCATTTCTGCCAGAGCCTCCAGAGATCTTGTAGAATCAAATCTATAATGGGCTGAAACAATTTTACTGGAATAATTTTCAACTAACTCTGATAACTCTAGAAATTCTTTTGTAGAGGTTCCTGGGTTATATTCCAGTCCAAAAGAAAGCCCTGATGCCCCTTTCTCCAGACCTTTTTTTACTTTTTCTTTCATTTTCTTTAATTCTGATTTTGAAGCCGGGCGATAACGATCCTTATTTCCAAATCCTATACTTTCTCTTAAAATACTGTGGCCCATCAAACCAATATAATTAACCGGAGCACCCTTTTTATTGATTACCTCAAAATATTTATCAATATTATCTGCCATTCCCAGACCACAATTGCCTCCAACAACAGTTGTTACCCCCATTTTAGCCATATAATCAAATATTTCATATTCAATATCACCATTTTTATACTCATCTTCATGCATATGAATATCTATAAAACCGGGAGTAACAATATTTTTATCAGCATTAATTACCTTCTTTCCATTTAGACTTCCTGCAGAAAGCTCAGCAATTTTACCATCTTCTATCCCCAAACTACCGCTAAATTTTCCATTAAGAGGATCTATAAAAAGCCCATCTTCAATCACAAGATCAAACATATTACTCCTCCTCACATAAATTATTACAGTAATTTCTGGCAATTAAACTGTAAATCAAAAAACCCCGGTAGGCATCTTTTAAATCAATATACTCAACTTCCGAGTGAGCACATGAAATATCTCCCGGTCCGAACACAACAGTATCTATTTTAGCAAAATTACTTAAAAGTGAAGCATCCGTCCAGCCTGGAAAAGCAACTATTTCAGCTTTATTCCCCAAAATTTCTTTAGTGGTTTTTTCCAGACCGTTAACAAGTGGGTGATCTAAATCTATTTCCATGGGGGCATGATCCATAGTAGCCATATTACTCGGAATCCTTTCCACTGTTGCTTTAAAATCTTTATCTTCCTTTTGAATTTCTTTGATAATGTCATCCAGTTCAACAAAAACCTGAGAAAGAGTTTCCAGAGGGGTCCATCGCCTATCTATCTGCAGAATACACTTATCAGCAACACTGCTTGGTTGGGTTCCACCTTTTATTACCCCAAAGTTTAAAGTAGGGGGCCCAATAAGATCATGAGTCCTTTCAGCAAATTTTGGGATCAGATCACTTTCAATTTTATTAATTAACTTTGCTGTTTTAGAAATTGCGTTTATCCCTTTATCAGCTGTACCACCATGTGCTGCCTTTCCTTTTACAGTAATTTCAAGCCATTCAAGACCCCGATGGCCCGCTGCAATCTTTAACTGTGAAGGTTCTCCTACAATGGCAGCATCTGCCCCGGGACCATTTTTGACAAGATATTCTGTTCCAAAACTTTTATATTCTTCTTCAATTACCCCGGCAAATATTAGATCACCTTTTAAAGTTATATCTGACCTTTTAATTGCAACCAGACTTAAAATCATTGCTGCTAGAGGGCCCTTCATATCCACTGCGCCTCTGCCATACAGTTTGCCATCCTTTATTTCTCCTTTAAAAGGTTCTATATCCATATCATAAGCCGGTACAGTATCCATATGTCCGGTTAACATTAAGGCAGGGCCATTTCCACTACCCTCTATTCTGGCAATTACATTTGGTCTCCCATCTTTAACTTCAACTAATTGTGCTTCTATCCCCTCATTTAAAAAATATTGATAAATATATTCTGCAACTTTTGTTTCATATCCATCTGTCTCTGGAGTGCTGGGTATTTGAACAATTTTTTGTATTAGATCAATCAATTCTTGCTTTTTTACTAAATTTTTAAATTGATTAATTATTTCCATTTATATTCTCCTCTCAAGCCTGACTATCAAAATATTCCAGTACTGATCTAACCATAATTTCCATACCATCCTTCATAATGTCTTCATCAAAAGTAAAATGAGGATTATGGTGAGGGGCACTTATTGACTTTTCCTTATTCCTGCCTCCCAGAAGAAAAAATGTGCCAGGAACTTCTTTAAGGAAAAAAGCAAAATCTTCTCCCCCCATTGTTGGTTCTTTAATATTAACTACGTTTTTAGAACCCATTACCTCAACAGCATTTCTTTTAAGTAATTCTGTCATTTTTTTATTATTATGAAGTGGTGGATATAAATGGCGATAATCAATTTCATAATCTGCATCAGAAGCCAAACAAATATTTTTAACTTTTTTACGTATCTCTCTTTCCAGTTTTTTTCTAACCTTAGAATTCAATGACCTTACTGTTGCCTCAAGTTTAACTTCATCTGCAATTACATTTCTGACATATCCCCCAGTTATTTTTCCCACAGTTATGACAGCAGAATCTAAAGGATTTATTTTTCTGCTGACTACCGACTGCAAAGAATTAATTAATTCGGCACTAACAGCGATTGCATCTACTCCCTGATGGGGACTAGCACCATGTGAGCTATCACCTTTTACAGTAATATCCACCTCATCAATGGAAGCAAACAATGGTCCACTTTTTACACCTACTTTACCAGCATCCAATTCTAGCCAGATATGAAGTCCTAAGATAGCTTCAACTTCAGGATCTGACATAACCCCTTCTTCAATCATTGGCTTAGCCCCACCCGGACCTTCTTCTGCCGGCTGAAAAATAAATTTTACATTTCCACTTAGCTCTCCTTTGATCTCAGCCAAAACTTTAGCAACTCCCAGTAAAATAGCTGTATGCCCATCATGTCCACAGGCATGCATTTTTCCTTCTTCAACTGAAGCAAAGGATAAACCGGTTTGTTCCTTTACCGGCAAGGCATCCATATCCGCTCTCAAAGCAATAGTGGGCCCTTCTTTATCTCCCTTTAGTAAAGCTACTACTCCTGTTTTAGCAATATTTGTTTTTACTTCAAAATCCAAATCCTTTAACTTTTTAGCAATTATTTTTGAGGTTCTTTCCAAATCAAAACCAACCTCAGGATGTTTATGCAAGTCCCGCCTGATCTCAATGACCTCATCTTCATACCTTTTTATCAAATTTTTTAATTTATTCACAAAATAACCTCCTGTTTTTATATTTTTACACTATTTGCTTAATTGTATATAATTTTTGTACTTGTAGAAATATTATTTGATAATTTGTTATTACATGTTTAAACTTATCAACATGAATTTTAAATATAAATAAACTTAAAAAGGCCCATAACCAATTAAGACTGCAACAGCAATAATTAGTGCCGCCTCAATACACCAGATAACAAAAAGGGGAAACATCCAGCGAGCCCATTTATTCCAGGGTATATCACTTAAGGCAATGGCAGCCATGAAAAAACCAGAAGTAGGACTTATGGCATTTACAAACCCATCACCAAGCTGATAAGCCAAAACAGCAGTCTGTCTGGTTATGCCAACTAAATCTGAAAGCGGAACCATAATAGGCATAGTAGCAGCCGCCTGCCCGCTTCCTGAAGGAATAAAAATTCCTAAAAATAGTTGTACAACAAACATGGAGATAGCATTCAATACTGGTGACATCCCTTTGATTAAAGAAACTAATGCAAAAATAATTGTATCCAGAATATTGCCTTTTTCCATAATAATAGTGATAGCCCGGGCGAAACCTATAATCAAAGCTCCATTGACAAGATTTCCTGCCCCATTTATAAATTTTGTAGCAATACTATTTACTTCCATTTTAGTGACAAATCCAATAACTATTCCCATCATGAGAAAAACAGCTGTTATTTCTGAAATATAAAAATCTTTCTCAATAATGCCATATAATAAATAGGAATAACCGACAATTAAGATGATAATTACTCTAAGATGTTTATTCTTAAAGGAAGGAATCTCATCTAGATTATATTTAACTTTATTATTTTTATCATATGTTACACTTAATTCAGGATTTTTAGAAATTTTTCTGGCATATCTCATAATATATATAATAGTGGTACTAACAAATATTAAATAAACAACTACTCTAAAAGTCAAGCCGGAAAATAAGGGTAACCCAGCTATCCCCTGGGCAATTGCAACAGTAAATGGATTTAAAAATCCCGCTACAAAACCGGAAGTAACTCCTAAAAGTCCTATGGCTGTACCAGTAACATTGTCAAAACCCAGCAGTACCGCCAGTGAAACTAAGATAGGATAAAAGGGCAAAATTTCTTCTGAAATACCCAGAATGGCGCCTGCTAATGAAAAAGCAAATACTAATATAGGAATTATTAATTTTTCCCGGTTTTCAAAATATTTTAAAAGAGATTTTATCCCCTGTTTGATTATTCCAGTGGATTTTATAATATTAAAAACTCCACCAATGATAAAAACAAAAAATATAATATCGGCTGAATCAAGCATTCCTTCATAAATTCCCTGAAACAATCCAAATATAGATACAGGACTACTATCCAGTAGTTGAAAACTATCAGGTTCAACTCTGACTATTCCCTGATTATTAATCATTCGTTCATAACTACCCGCCGGGATAATATATGTCAGAAAAGCAACTACAATTAAAATAATAAAAATTAAAACATAAGAATGTGGGACCCTGATTTTCATAATTTTCTACTTCCTTCAAAAAAATTTAGGATTTCAAAGTGTATAAACAATTACATGTTTAAACTCATCAACATGAACTAGTAAAAAAAAGAATTCAAATTTGATTTGTAAAATTTAAAAGGTCTCTGGCTATGTCAACCAAAGCATCAGTGTTAATAGAATAAAATATTTCCTTTCCCACTCTATAAGAGTTTACTATTCTATTTCTCTTCAAAACCTGTAAATGATGTGAGACTGTAGGTCTGGATACACTACATCTTTCTGCAATCTGGCTTACATTTAATTCCCCTTCACTCAACACCTTAATAATTTCTATCCTCCGTTCATCACAAAGGGCTTTTAAATTATTCAATTCAAGATCCATTACATAATCACTACTTTTCTTTTTCTATATTATATAAAATTTTCAAAAAAATATCAACACTAAAATAAAAAATATTCATTTTTGTTCTTTGCAAACTTACCCCTGTTTTATTCACCCTATAATACCTCCTACTATATTATAGATGAAAAAAAGAAATTAGTCAAAAAATAACCCCCCTCTGTTATCTATTAACAGAAGGGGATTGTATAATAATATCAGTAAATTTAATTTATAATATTATTTAACTTTTTATATTATTCCTGCAATTAGGAAGGCCACTGCTGAAACTCCAGCTACAGTTAAAGCATAAGGCAGTTGAGTATTAACATGTTTCATATGGTCACAACCGGCCCCAATTGATGACATAATAG
>CAZSTU010000128.1:0-7585 GCA_964609745.1 uncultured Halanaerobiaceae bacterium | reverse complement strand
ACTTTATCCGAAATTAATTTTGCCAGTGAAACCGGAATTCCTGATCTGGAAACTACCAGTAGAGTTGTATATATTGGATAAGCAATCTCATAAAGTCCAATTCCCTCAGCACCAATTAAACGGGTAAGAATAATACGATAACCAAAACCCATAAATTTAGAAATTAGGCCAGCAACAGTTAAAATCACAGCACCTTTTATAAAGTTTTTGCTTTTTTCACCCTCCATAGTTTACATCCTTTCCTGCTGTGATCTAACAAATATAAGCCATTAACGTTGAGAGGAACATCCCCCCTGCTTTTTACAGAAAGGGGGAAAATTTTACTGTTCCATATGTTTGGCTAAAAAAGAAGAAGCTGTATTCGCCAATTTAAGTTCCAAATCTCCCAGATGTTCATCTTCTTTTTTATTACTTATCACAACTACTCCAATTGGATCTCCTTCCACAATAATAGGAGACATTACTGTTTCCTTGAGACTGTACTCTTCAATACTGGGACAATTATTACAAAATATACCGGGTCCTTTATCTTTTATTAGAGAAGTACGCCTGTCTCCCATTACTCTTTCTGCCTCTGTACTGATCTCTTTTTCCAGGAATAATTTACGCGAAACCCCGGATACAGCAATTATCATATCCCTATCCAAAATAAATACAGCTCTTTTTGTTTCTTCAGCCAGTGCCTCAGCATATTCCTGAGCAAAATCACTAAGTTCCCCGATAGGGGAATATTTTTTTAAAATAACTTCTCCCTCACGATCAACAAAAATTTCCAGTGGTTCACCTTCTCTTATCCGCATTGTCCTTCTGATTTCTTTAGGAATAACTACCCGTCCCAGATCATCAATACGTCTAACTATTCCAGTTGCTTTCAAAGCGGTGGTACACCCCCTTGAGTTAAATTCCCCTTTCTAGTAATTAATTACATAAAATGTAACTTAAGGAAAGGGACTGTTTTTATGTTTCCCACCTTTAGAAAATTTATACCAGCCGGAAAATAAATAACTAAATATATCAATCCGAACAATATATAAATATTACATTAGATCATAAAACCTTTTTAATACTCTTTTAACCAATTTCAATGGTTCAACATCACCAGCAGTTTTTATCCCTATAACAGGTTTTCGAGAAGAACGAATTTTTATCCTGTTTTGATATTCATCCACTAATTTCACAACAGCTTCTCCGTTAATATCATTCATATTAGAAAAATAACATTTGATGACTCCATTTTCTTCATTGATTTTTTCAATATTTAGCTTTCTGGCAGTTATTTTAATTCTGGTAATTTCAATTAAATTCATAACTACCTGCGGGGGATCACCAAATCTATCCAGTAGTTCATCAACTATATCAATAATTTTACTTTCACTCCTGGCCCTTTTTATTTTCTTATAAATATCTATCTTTTGTTTGGAATCTGTGATATATTCTTCCGGGATATAGGCATCTATACTAAGATTTACCTCTATCTCAATATCTTCAGTCTTATCCTCACCTTTGAGTTCTTCAATAGCACTCTCCAGTAACTTGCAATAAAGAGAAAAACCTATTGATGCAATATGACCGTGCTGTTCTGCTCCTAATAAATTACCTGCTCCTCTAATTTCAAGATCCCGCATGGCAATTTTAAAGCCTGAACCTAAATTAGTAAATTCTTTAATAGCTTTTAACCTTTTTTCAGCTACTTCAGAAAGCACACGATCTTTTTGATATAAAAGATAAGCATAAGCAACCCTATTAGAACGACCAACCCGACCCCTTAGTTGATATAACTGAGCTAATCCCATATTTTCAGCCCTATTAATAATTATAGTATTTACGTTTGGAATATCAAGACCATTTTCAATAATTGTGGTACAAACCAGTACATCATATTCTTTATTGTAAAAATCAAACATAATTTTTTCCAGTTTATTCTCATTCATCTGTCCATGGGCCACAGCAACTCTGGCCTCTGGAAGTAAATCACTAATCATGGCTGCTTTCTTATCAATATCTTCTACACGATTATGTACAAAATAAACCTGCCCCTCTCTATTCATCTCTCTTCTTATAGTTTCTTTAATTAGATCTTTATTAAATTCACGTATGTAAGTGCGTATAGGATAACGATTTTCAGGCGGGGTTTCAATGACACTCATATCTCTTACCCCTACTAGAGCCATATGTAAAGTCCTGGGTATAGGTGTAGCAGTTAAAGTCAAAACATCCACATTTCTTTTTAAATCCTTCAGTTTTTCTTTATGTGAAACCCCAAATCTCTGTTCTTCATCAATAATAAGCAAGCCCAGATCATTGAACACTACATCTTTTGAAAGCAAACGGTGTGTTCCAATGATTATATCCACTTTTCCCCGGGCCAATTTTTTTAAAACTTTCTTTTGTTCAGATTTACTCCTGAAACGACTTATCATTTCCACATTTATCGGATATTTATCTATTCTCTCTCTAAAAGTATTAAAATGCTGCTGGGCAAGTATAGTTGTGGGAACAAGAACTGCTGTTTGTTTCTGGTCCATTGCAGCCTTAAATGCCGCCCTAATTGCAACTTCGGTCTTACCATAACCAACATCACCACACAATAACCTGTCCATGGGAGTATTACTTTCCATATCTTTTTTAACATCTTCTATAGCCTGAATTTGATCAGGTGTTTCCTGGTAGGGAAAAACATCTTCAAATTCTTTTTGCCAGACAGTATCAGGGGAAAAAGCATAACCATCAATAGTCTCTCTCTCTGCATAAAGTTCCAGCAGACCAATGGCCATCTCTCTTACAGAACTTTTGACTCTCTGTTTGACTTTTTTCCATTCACTCCCCCCCAATTTATACAATTTTGGAGGTTTTTGATCAGCCCCAATATATTTTTGCACAAGGTCTACATGCTCGGTGGGAACATATAACTTGTCTTCATCTGCATACTGAATCACCAGATAATCCTGATGTTGATCCTGTACTTCAAGGGTTTTAATGCCTTTGTACTTCCCAATACCGTGATTTTCATGAACTACATAATCTCCAACTTTCAGTTCATTTAAAGAGGAGATTTCTATTCCTTTCTCCAGATCGGCGAGTTTTCTTTTTTTCTTTTGGGGTTTACCAAATACTTCTTTTTCAGTATAAATAACAAGATTTATATCTTCAATTACAAATCCTTCCGAAAAGCTGCCTATCATTAAATTTACCTGTTTAGGGCAAATTTCTCTTTCTTTATCTACACATACAGGTATATTTTTTTCTTCAAGAAATTCTTTAAATCTATTAACTTTATTTTTTGTATTTAAAGTAATTATAATTTTATAATTTTTATTTAATAACTCTTTTAAATTACTAGATAACATATCCAGTTGACTGTGATATGGTTCCAAACTTCTGGTTTTATATTCAAATATATTTTTAGATTTGGCAAAAATATTTTTTTCGTATTCTTCTGCAAAATATATTGCAGGTGTATTATTAATTATCTCTTTTAATTTTTCAACTCCTGCAAAATTTTCAATATATGATGACAATATACTTCCCTGTTCCAGGAGAGTTGCCTGAGTTTCATTAATTTCTCTTTCATGATTTTCAAGTCTATTACCGACGCGTTCAGGGTTCTCAACAAATACCCCTTTTTTATCTATATAAGAAAATATTGTGGCTAAATTATTATAAAAATACGGTAAAAATTGTTCCACTCCTGTAAAATACTGTAATTCGGATAATTTTTCTAAATATTCATTCCCCTTATTGGCAAGATAATCTGCTTCTTCATTCTTATCCATTTCCCTTAGTCTTTTTTCTGTCTTATTAAAATCTTTTTCCAGAATAGGCAGTCTTGTTTCTATACTATTTTTAAGAAAAATAAATTCTCTGGCCGGCGGTATTATCAAACTATCAAACTCCGTTATTGAGCGCTGTGTATCTGGAGCAAAACTTCTAATTGATTCAAGCTCATCACCAAAAAATTCAAGTCTATAGGGATAATCATCGGTCAGGGGGAAAACATCTATAATACCGCCTCTAACACTAAAATCACCGACTTCTTCCACCATGTCAGCTCTTTTATAACCAAGGATATACAAATATTTTATTATTTTCTTATAATTATATTCTTTACCTGTCTCAAAATACCTGGTATATTTTTTAAAGATATCAGGCGGAATTAACTTTCTCATCAAAGCACTAGCCGGGGTGATTATTACTTTTTTTCTACCGGAATAAGCTAACTCTGTCAATACCTGTAATCTTTCTCTAACAACACTATAGTCAGGCATTATCTGTTCATGTGGTAGTACTTCCAGTGAGGGAAAAATCAGAACATTTTCTTCAGGTATGATCCTTATCAAATCCTCGTAAAGCAGATCTGTACGAAAGTTATCATAAGTAATAAATACAATATGATTATTTATTTTATTATAAATATTACCACAAAAAAAAGACATCTTACAATTAGTTAATCCGTTAACTCTTACCTTTTTACCGGTATTATATAGTTCAACTATTTTTTTTGCTTTTTTATCTGCAAATATAACATTACCCAGTATCATACCCATAATCTCCTTAATTGTAATATTACACAAAAAATACCAAAATAGCCCCTACTAACTGAAAGTACGGGCCTTATTAATTATATCTATTCATAGCTTCTATTATAGATTCATCATACATTACTTTTATAGACTCAATCGCTTCTTCTATTGCCCTATTAACTAACTTTTTTTCTTCACCACTAAATTCTTGAAGCACATAGTCCGCTGCTTTAACACCAGCAGGAGGACGACCAATACCAATTCTCAGCCTGGGAAATTTTTCACTACCAAGCTTATCAATTATGGACTGAAGTCCATTGTGTCCTCCACTTCCGCCTTTCTTTTTGATTCTAATTTTACCTGGAGGCAAATCAAGGTCATCATATATTATTAAGATGTTTTCCAGTTTTATTAAGTTATTTTCCACCAATCTTTTAACAGCCAGTCCACTTTTATTCATATATGTTAAAGGCTGGGCTAAAATAACATCATCCCCGGATAGTTTGCCTCTACCCAGGAGTGATTTGAATTTTGTATCAGTTTCAGTAATACCCAGTTCTTCTGCCAACTCAGAAATTACTTTAAAGCCGACATTATGTCTGGTTCCGGAAAACTTATGCCCCGGATTTCCCAGTCCAACAATTAAATACATTTACTTTTACCTCCCGGGACAATACTTAAAGCGCAATCCATAAAGGATTACGCTTATAAATGGCTCAATTTTATTCTTCCTCTTCTTCCAGTTCTTTTTCCTTTTCTTCATCAAGTTCTTCTTCCTCTTCTTCACCAATAACTTCTGGTTCAACAAATTCTTCCTCAAGTTCTTCCTCCTCAGGTTCAGTAACTTCTTCACTGGGAGCAACAACTGTAACTATAACATCTTCCGCAGAACTAATAATTTCTACATCTTCTCCTACTTCTAAATCTTCTACTGCAAGAGAATCGCCTAACTCAAGTTCACTTAAGTCAAGTGAAATTTTTTCAGGAACATCAGATGGCAAAGCAGAAATTTCAACCATACGCATTAGTTTCTGTAAAACACCACCTTCTTTAACCCCTGGTGAGTCTCCAGTTAATTCAATAGGCACACTAACCTCAATTTTTTCATCCATCGAAATATGTTGAAAATCTACATGGAGCAAATTCTTTTTTATAACATCCCTCTGATAATCTTTTATCATAACAGTTTCTTTTTTTTCTTCATCATCATCCACAATTGTTAAATCAAGAATAACATTTTTCTGTAATAAATGAGAAATATCATGAGGATCCACAATTAAAGACTCTGCTCCTTTAGACCTTCCATACATTACAGCAGGTATTTTACCATTTCTACGCAAACGGCGCGCTGCTCCTTTGCCAGTTTCCTCTCTTTTTTCAGCAGTAATATTGTACCGTTCCATTATTATCCTCTCCTTACATATAAATTTTAATCTTATTATATTCGATTATCTAAAAAACCTAAAATTTATTATAACATTGTTTAATAAAATGAGCAAATATACATTTTATCAAGTCAGTCAAATAAAACACTTACAGAAAGATCTTTAAATATCCTGTCAATAGCTTCTCCCAGCAGAGAAGCTACAGAAAGCACAGTAAGGTTCTCCAGTTCATCCCCTCTTTCGGGAATTGTATTTGTTATTACTATTTCTGAAAATGGTGCCTTCTTCAGTCTTTCCACAGCCGGGCCAGAAAAAAGTGCATGTGTGGCTGAAGCAAATACATTTTCGGCTCCTTTTTCCTTTAAAACTCTCCCTGCTTCACACATAGTTCCTGCTGTATCGATAATATCGTCAAATAAAATAACATTCCTGCCTTCTACTTCACCAATTATATTCATTACTTCAGCTACATTTGGTTTGGGACGTCTTTTATCTACAATAGCCATGGGAATATCAAGCGCCTGGGCAATACTTCTTACTCTTTTTACAGCTCCTACATCAGGCGAAACAGCAGTCATTTTATCCATGTCCTTATTCTTAAAATATTCCACCATAAGAGGTGCGGCATACAAATGATCCACCGGAATATCAAAAAATCCCTGTATCTGTGAAGCATGAAGATCAATAGAAAGAAGACGATCAGCCCCGGCAGTAGTTAATAAATTAGCTACTAATTTTGCTGTTATAGGGTCACGGGGCTGTGCCTTTCTATCCTGCCTAGCATATCCATAGTAGGGAACAACCGCAGTTATCCTTCTAGCAGAGGCTCTACGTAAAGCATCAATCATAACCAATAATTCCATAATATTTTCATTAACAGGTGTCATTGTTGGTTGTACTACAAAGACATCGGCACCACGTACAGTTTGATCAATTGTTACACTAATTTCACCATCCTGAAAGCGAGCTATATCGGAACTTACAACTTCTGTCCCCAAATAATTACAAATATCGTCAGCCAGTCCAGGATGAGAATTTCCAGCAATAATTTTCAGCTTATCACCATAGGTTGACATCAAACATCCTCCTTAATTGTTACTTTGCTTTTCATTTACTTTTTTGTGTTTTCTCGCCGGCACCCCAAGTACCACTGTATCCTTATCTACATTGTGAACAACTACAGAACCTGCACCTGTTTTGCCACCATCTCCTACATTAACAGGAGCAACCAGAGTGGTATTACTTCCTATAAAAACTCTGTCCCCAAGAGTTGTCTGATGTTTTTTCTCACCATCATAATTTGCAAATATAGTTCCCGCACCAATATTGCAGTTTTCCCCCACACTGGCATCCCCAACATAACTCAAATGGGGTACTTTACTGCCATCACCGATCTCTGCCTTTTTAAGTTCCACAAAATCACCTATTTTGGCTCCATCTTTAATATTACAACCCGGTCGAATATAGGCAAATGGTCCAATAGTACAGTTATCTTTAATTATACTATGCCATATATGACTTTTGGCTTTTAACTCCACATTGGAACCTATTTCAGATTCAACAATCCTGCTGGAAGGTCCAACTATCGTATTTTGGCCGATGCTTGTCCTGCCTTCAATATATGTAAAAGGATAAATAACAGTATCCCTTCCAATCTTTACTTCTCTGTCAATAAAAGTA
>CAZSTU010000127.1:0-7615 GCA_964609745.1 uncultured Halanaerobiaceae bacterium | reverse complement strand
GAATATAATGAAGACACATACTTACTATACATATCAGGCTCTTTCAACTTCTAATAGTTTAAAGACAATTAGAGATTGGGCTTCTTTTCATCATGAAAAATTAAATGGCAGGGGTTATCCTTTTCATTTAAAAAGAGAAAATTTGTCTTTGGGATCAAAAATAATGGCTGTTGCTGATGTTTTTACAGCCATTACAGAAGATAGGCCCTACAGAAAGGGTATGGATTATAGTAAAGCCCGTCGGATTTTAAGTAAGATGGGGGAAGATGATGAACTGGATGATAGGATTGTAGGCATTATTCTGGATAATTTCAGAGAATTTAATGAAATTAGGGAAAAAAAGCAGAATGAAACAAAAAGATATTTTGATCAATTTAATAAAAAAACTAAAAATTTATTTGTCTAAGATATTTCAGGATACGGTGGGATAAAAATAAATGATGAACAAAATATATCTTAAAGATTCATTTTAAAAATTTAAAGCTAATATTATAAACTTTTTTAAAAAGAATAATGAATACCATATTTGGCTGGATAAAACGGCTATTTATCTAGAAGTAGGTGGACAGCTTTTAGATAAGGTCTTTTCATAATTTAAAGCAAATAAATAAAGTTGAAAAAAGGATAAATAGGATAATCTACAGTAATAAAAAGATTTGAGCTGAATATCATCCTGATAAGCAAATAATTAAAAGAATGGATTTAACAGAGATTTTCAGTATTAATAAAAACATAAGAATTATAAAAGCTGAAGATATAGATATCTCTCCATATGGTGTAACGAATATTTTACTCAGGGAGGAGGTTCTGAAAAGAAAATATTAAAAAGTTGAATTTATACAGTTATTAAAGCGAAATATATTGATTACGAATTGTACAGGATTGAAGATATAATAATAGCCCATCTTCTTATTTAGTGATAAAGATGGGCTATTATAGTTATCGTAAATTGTACTGTTACTTTTAATTTTACCAGTTATAATAAATTCCCAGATCGACTTTATAGCCACTGAGATCTTCCGTGAATTTAGAGGGAGGTCGGAAATCATCTTCTTCGTTTAAATAGTTTTTATACATTTCAGTTTTTCCTCCACTATTGTAATTTTCATTGACTATTACATCCAATTCTAATTTACGATATACTCCAGTAGTTATTATACTTAAAGAATCACTTAGGTGGTGCTCATATATCATGCCTAATTTTGTCCCCAGGCTGCCTTCAAAATCAAGGTCGGCGTAATAATTTAATTCAGCACCTTCATATTCTTCAAGATTTAAATCATTGGCTATATTACTGTCCTCAGGTTCATAATTAAAGTCCAGAGTACTTTCATGAACAAGATTACCACTGCCCCAGTAATATCCTGCACCTGCACTCATTTTTAGACTTGATGTTAATTGAGGATTAATGTTGACAGACAGTCCTCTTAAAAATGCATTAACTGAATTATTGATATCACCGTTAATTTTAAAGTTAACTTTATCTTCACCATCACTTGTGTCTTCTGAATATATGTTCATATCCGCATCAATATTACCGTCCATATCACTATTAAGCTCTGAATACTCACCCTGTAAGGAGATATTGTCAAGGAAGCTGGAGACATTATGGTAAAATAAAGCACCGGTTAAACCTGTTTCAGAGTTTATCTTATCTTTTTGTAATGGTTCTTTAGAATAATCAGGTTTTACATTAGTATCGTACTCCAAGTTATCAATGTCATTTTTTATGTCGTTTTCCATATCTGCTGCAATTTCATTTGACCAGCTATAAACATCACTGATGACAGTATTAAGTTCATCGGGATCAATAAAAGAATAACTTCCTCCGAGGTAAAGGCTAATATCCTCAGAAAGGTTTACTGTATTGGCCGATAGTATACCATTTAAAGAAAATAAAACTGTGAAAACAATAATAATAGTTAATATTATTTTCTTTTTCAACAACAAATTAAGTTACCCCCTTTTTTAAAATTTATTCTATAAATGATTTTTGATTCCTTTTTTGAATATAAGATAAATAACCGGTATACTATAAAATCATAAAACCTATTAGAAGGCCACTAATCATACCTGCATTGGCGAAATGACTGTCCATATTATTGGACTGGGGGACCAGTTCATCATTAACTATATAGATCATAGCCCCGGCAGCAAAAGAAAGTGACCCCCCTACAAGAATGGGAGAGATATTAAAAATTAAAAGACCAATTATTGTACCAATAGGTGTCATCAAGCCGGCAATCAGGGTGAAAAAAAATAATTTCAAATTATCCAGCCCACCAGCTTTTAGGGGGCCGGCAATAGCTAGGCCTTCAGGAATATTATGAAAGGCAATGGCCAGTGCAATAAGTAAACCGACTTCAGGACTTGATTCAAAGCCTGCTCCAATAGCAAGCCCCTCAGGTAAATTATGTAAGGCTATTCCAATAAGAATTAGATAACCTGTCCTTAATATTGGAGTGCTGATATTTAATTTTTCAGGATTTTCTATATCCAGATCATCAGAAGAAGAAAGGTGGGAATGAGGTAATAATTTGTCTAGAATCCACATCATCAGGGCCCCTAATATAAATGCAATAATTGTTACAGTCATTGTTCCCAGTTTAACTGCTTCGGGCATAAGTTCAAAGACAGAAATGGCAAGCATTATACCCCCGGCGAATCCCAGAAGAGAAGCCAGAACTCTATCATTAGGATCTCCAAAAATCATAAGAATAATAACACCTATTGAGGTTGAAACTCCTGCTAAAAAGCTGTATAAAAAGGTCTGCATTTATTATTTCCCCCTTTATTATTTTAATTAATTATCATTCTTATTATAATATATTCTATATATAATAATATAGCAAATGAAAAAGATTGTAAAGAAATTGTAAAAACTATAATAAGATAATTCAATCTATAATAAAAACTCCTGTTCAAAATATTTATTCCATCCTAATTTAGTTAAGTCCAAGTTATTTTCACTCCTTTTTTAGTTGTTGCTATTCCAAACTCTAAATCTGTCATTTTATTTATCACTCCCGTTATAAAGTATAAAAACCGCGGGGTTAATGTACCCGCGGTTTAGTTTCATGATTATAAAAATTAAGGAAATTTAGTTCACTTAATTTATATAAGAGTTACATTAATCTAGTTTGTTATTCCATCTGTTTATCAAGCTATCTGTTAGTTTAAATTGGGCATAGTAATTTCCCGATAAAAAACAGATAGAATAATTTTAAAATTTTATTTAGATTAATGTACCCACTTTCATAAAAATAATCTCCAATAATATTCAAAGTATACTATCTTATTAAAACTTTGTCAATAGAAATTTTAAACTTTGTTTTTGATTATTTGAAATTAATATTCATTTAGGTTAAAATAAAGAACAAATATTAAAAGGGGAGGAATTTAAAAGTGATACCTATTGCAGGAATTATTGCAGCTTTTTTTCTGGTAATATATCTATTATCACAAAATAAATCACTGGCTGCTGCCATGTTTGCTGGATCTGTAGTTGTTGGTTTAAGCAGAAGCACTGATTGGTCTCAAAATTTTAAAGAATTTTTTCCAACAGTTTATCAGGGGTTAAAAGATCCTGTTACAATAGAATTAGTTGTTCTGGTAGCTCTGGTAACAATTTTTGCTTATTTAATGAAAGAAATGAGCTTGCTCAATGAATTGATAAATATAGCAAGATATTATGTCAATAATTTGTACTTGACAATAAGTATAATTCCTTCCATTATTGGTATGCTACCTATCCCAGGTGGTGCTATTCTTTCAGCTCCCATTATAGCTCCTGTAGGCAAAAAGTTGAAAATGAGTGGAGCCAGATTGACCTCTATAAATATATTTTATAGACATCTCTGGTATTTTTCTTTTCCCTATTTACCTAGTTTGATAATTGCTGCCTCTCTCTCCGGGATAAATATATATACTATTGCTCTTATGAATTTACCCATAGTGATTTTAATGTTAGTAATTGGCTGGATTTATTATACCCGAACAGATAATAACAGACAGAAAATAAAAGATTCACCAAAGGAAAATGTAAAAGAAGAAGAAATTAAAAAACCAGCAGGAGTAAGAATAGTTACAGTTTTATTGCCTTTTGTTTTAGTTTTAGTACCTCCAATAATTTTTTCTATAGAATTTACTACTTCATTATTGCTCGGAATAGCTTTTGTCATAATTGTAAAAAGAAATGAATTTAAAGTGAATATGATATTAGAGGGATTTAATCAGGAACTTGTTCTGGGGGTACTGGGAATTATGATTTTTAGAACTTTTATAGAAAATTCAGAGGGTGTATATAATATAACTGATATTTTAATAGAAGCCGGTATACCATTATTGGTGCTGGCTCTGGTGATTCCATTTTTAGTTGGCCTGCTTACTGGTAATCATACGGGGGCAATTGGAATATCCTATCCAATTTTGCTTTCTCTTTTTCAGGGAAGTAATTTTTATAGTCTGTGGCATATGGTAATATTTAGTAGTAGTTATTTTGGTTATATGCTTTCCCCCTTTCATCTTTGTAATCTGCTTACTGTGGAATATTTTAAAACTACACTGCCAAAATATTATAAAGATATATTGTATCCCTTTGTTACTACCATGGTCGGTATAGTAGTATTATCATTGATTTATTATAATTTTCTTTAATTTATATGAGGTAATTGGGTATTGATTATATTTTTTCCCTTTTGATAGTAGTTTCTGTTTATATGTTTAGGAACCATACAACCCCCGGTGGCCCAGGCAATATGGGCCGCTTTTTTTAATTTATCATTAGTTAATTTTTCTTTTATATATTTATAACCGTTTCCGGTCCTGAATAATTTGGCAGGTCCGGCAAACCCGGCAATGGCAGAAGGCTCGAGTTCGAAACTTTCTTTATCCTTAAGGGCGGTAAGTAAGGCATAAAGAATATCATCACTTAATGTATAAATCCCACTTAAGAGATTATCCATTAATCTTCCCACCAGTGAAGAGGGAGTTCCTACTGCCAACCCATCTGCCTCAGTTATATTGTCTATACCAAAGTCCTGCACAGAAATTTTGTTATGTTTTTCTGTAATCATTCCCAGCAACATGGCAGGAGAGTGGGTTGGTTCTGCAAAAAAACAGTGGACATTGTCTCCAAATAACATTTTTAGACCAAAGCATATTCCTCCTGGACTGCCTCCCACACCACAGGGAAGATAAACTATCAGTGGATGATCTTTGTCAACAATTTGTCCTTCTTTTTCAAGCTGTTTCTGTAATCTAAGAGCTGCAACTGCATAACCCAGAAATAATGTTTTGGATTTTTCATCATCTACAAAGTGTGTACTGGGATCAAGGCGGGCTTCCTTCCTGCCTTTTTCCACAGCTTTACTAAAGTCTGATTCATATTCTACAATTTTGACTCCGTGATTTCTTAAAAGCTTTTTTTTCCATTCTTTGGCATCTCTGGACATATGAACGGTTGTCTTAAATCCAAGTGCTGCTCCTGAAATGCCTATACTGATACCAAGATTGCCTGTTGATCCCACTGCTAGAGAGTACTGTGAAAAAAAATCTTTAAAATTTTTTTCAGCCAAAATACTGTAATTATCTTTTATTGAGAGCATTCCTTCTTTAAGTGCCAGATCTTCAGCGTGTTTTAAAACTTCATAAATACCACCTCTAGCCTTTATTGAACCGGCGATTGGGAGTTTATGGTCACATTTAATATACAGGTTACCTCTGATTTTTGTATTATATATTTTATCTAAAGTTGATTTGAAACCATTGATTTTTTCCAGATTTGATTCAATAATTCCATTTTCTTCTCTGGTTTCTGGAAATTTTTTGGCAATAAAGGGAGCAAATCGCTTTAATCTGGCATCTGCCTTTTTTATATCTTCAAGAGTTAAAGGTAATGTATTTTTTATGGTGTTAAACCTTTTTAATTTTGGATTGAGCCAGAATACTTCATTAAGATCAATTATTTTTTTGATTATTGGGTGTTTTTGTATCCATTCTTTTTTTGTTTTGCCTACAATCATAATTACACCACCTTATTTATTTTCTAGGTTTTGCATTTAATCCTTTAATAAAAATAGCTGTGAAAAAAGGAGTTAAAATAAAGGCGGGTTTTCCCGCCTTTTATTAATGTGCTAAATATTTATGTATTTTTAATCAATTTTTTCATTTAATAGTTCTTTGATTCCTCCGATTGATCCTAGCACAGAACTAATTTCATAGGGAAGATAAACTACTTTATCATTTTCTTTGTCGGCTATGTCCTCAAAAGCTTTAATGTATTTTAGAGCTATAAGATACTGAGCGGGATTGCTTTCATAGTTTTTAAGTGATTTTGCAATTTTTTGAATTGCTTTCGCTTCACCTTCTGCTACTTTTAGTCTTGCTTCTTTTTCAGCTTCAGCTCTCAAAATTTGTGCTCTTTTTTCACCTTCGGCTTTATTAATCTCCGATTCTTTTTTTCCTTCTGCCGAAAGTATTTCTGAACGTTTTTCACCTTCTGCTTCTAAGATAGCTGCCCGTCTAGCTCTCTCAGCCCTCATTTGTTTTTCCATTGCTTCTTTTATATCTTCTGGAGGAATAATATCCTGAAGTTCTACTCTATTAACCTTTACTCCCCATTTATCTGTGGCCTCATCCAGAATATTTTTTAACTTTGAATTAATTTCTTCTCTTGATGTTAGGGTTTTATCGAGATCTAGTTCACCAATAACATTCCTTAAAGTTGTTTGAGTTAATTTTTTTATGGCATCAGGTAGGTTGCTAATTTCATAAACAACTTTTTTAGGATCTGTGATCTGAAAATATACAACAGCATCAATTTCTATAACTACATTATCCTCAGTAATTACATTCTGTCTGGGAAAATCGTACACTGTTTCTCTTAAATCAATTCGGTTTATGGTGTCACGCACGGTATACTTTTCTTCTTCAACATCTTCTTTTACAAATTCCCAATCAATTTTTCTGCTTCGTTCAAAAATTGGCCAGATAACATTGATTCCAGGTTGTAGTACCCTATTAAATTTTCCCAGTCTTTCTATAACCATGGCTTCTGCCTGATTTACAATGACTATTCCTTTTATAGCGAAAATAATTACAAAAAGTGCAATTAATATTAAAATTACAAGAAGAGCCATATTAATACCTCCTGATAAAATATTAATGTTATTAATTAATTTTTTCTACAATTAATGTTGCACCTTCCACCTTTAAAATTTTAACTTTTACTCCTTTCTTTATTTTTTTTCCACTAACAGACATTGCCATCCAGTCATCACTGCCTATCAATATTCTCCCTTTTTTTTCATCAGGTCCAATTGTTTCAGATACCCTGGCCTTTTTCCCGATGAGATTGTAAACATTTGTTTTAGCATTTTCATTTTTATTATCCAAATATTTTAAGAAAAAAGGGCGGACCTTCCATAAAAATAAAATGGTTGTTATAGAAAAGACTAAAAGTTGATAAGAAATATTTTCGGCAAAATATGCTGTCAGAGCCGCTGCTAAACCTCCCAGCGCAAATCCGGCTACAATAAATTCCGGTGTAACAATTTCTATAATGAGAAGAATAATTGAAAATACAATCCACAAAAACCAGGATTTAATATACATT
>CAZSTU010000126.1:0-7805 GCA_964609745.1 uncultured Halanaerobiaceae bacterium | reverse complement strand
TGATTAATTGTTTATATTGTATCTATAACTCTAATGTTTTTGTGTTCATATCATAATAATAAATTTAAAATTATTGACGATTGTGCCCACAATCCTGGCAGTTACAATGCTGTATTTCAAACCATCAAAAAAATGAAATATAATAATCTATATATTATAAACGCCATTAGAGGCAATCGAGGCCAAAAAATAAATAGGGAGAACGCCGAAGTAATTAGCAAGCAATTACAACAAATAAAAGATTATAAATTATTTATTACAAACTGCGAAGATACAGCGGGCAGACTTGATAAAGTAAAGCCAACAGAAGAAAAGAAATTTTTAACTGTTTTAAATAAAAAAAACATACTATATGAACATTATTATTATCTAAGAAGATGCCTGCAAAATGTATTTACACAAATTAAAAAAGACGATATTTTATTACTGCTGGGGGCTCATCCTATGGATAATGCAGGTAATATGGCCCTATCCCTTTTAAAAAACATAGAAAATGAAAATAAACATATTAAATTATAAATTAATTTTTAATCTCTTTTAAATATTGCCTTAAAACTTTCTTGACTTCTGATTTTTGTTTTATTTTATTAACTCTGTCCTTTATATCAGTAGCATAAGGTAATCCCTTCAAATACCAATTTATATGTTTTCTCATTCTGGGTACAGCTACTTCTTCACTGTAATAATTAACTGCCAGTTGGAGATGATATATAGCCATTTCTATTATTTCATCAAAGTTTATTTTTGTTGATACTTCATCTTTATTTATGTATTCTACAACCTGAGAATATAACCAGGGGTTTCCTCTAATCCCCCGGGCCAGCATTACCATATCACAATTTGTGCTTTTAAACATTTTTTTAGCATCTTCTGGTTCAAAAATATCTCCATTGCCTATAACAGGTACTGATACTTTATTTTTCACCTCTCGAATAATTTCTCTGTCAGCTTCTCCACTGTAAAACTGTTCTCTGGTTCTGCCGTGAACTGCAACTGCAGCTGCTCCATTTTCAACTGCTATTTGTGCAATTTCAACTGCATTTACTATATCTTTATCCCAACCCTTTCTCATTTTCACGGTAACCGGTAGTTCAACTGCGCCAGATACTGAAGCAACTATATCTCCCAGCAATTTCGGCTTTTTCATTAAAGCTGAACCTGAACCATTATTAACTATTTTAGTAGCCTGACAACCAAAAGTAATGTCGATCAATTCAGGTTTGAAGTCATTCTCAACTCTTTTTGCTGCTTTAGCCATAGTTTTGTGCTCTGATCCAGATAATTGTACTCCACTTAAGCCGCCTTTGGTTAATTCTAGAAGTTTTCTTGTACGTCTGCTGCCGTATACCAGCCCTTTGGCAGAGATCATTTCTGTATATAGCAATTCACAACCCATTTCCCGTAAAATTCTTCTGAAGGGGTAATCAGTAACACCGGCCATAGGAGCTACAACTACCGGGTTATTTATTTTAAGGGATCCAATGTATACCGCCAACACAAATCACTCCTCTATACCATTTAACTGTCCAATATGATAAAGTCCGGAAAGGGTCAAAAAAGGTTCTACTCTATCTATTAAATTCGTCTCCGGAGCTATTAAGTTTACCAGTCCTCCAGTGGCAACTACCAGACTATTAGGACTGAGCTCTGCCTTGAATTTTTTTATTAAAGTCTCAACCTGTCCCACAAAACCATAGATTATACCTGATTGCATGGCCATAATTGAATTTTTACCGATAGCATTTTGTGGTTTTTTAAGTTCTATGCGTGGTAGTTTAGCTGCATAATCAAATAAAGCCTCCGAAGAAATTCCTATACCTGGAGCTATAGCTCCACCCACAAAATCTCCATCTTTCGTTACCGCATCAAAACTGGTGGCAGTACCAAAGTCAACTATTATCAATGGTCCTCCATATTTTTGATAAGCTCCGACAGCATTTACTATTCTATCAGCTCCAACCTCTCTGGGATTATCCATTATAATGTTCATGCCTGTTTTGACCCCCGGTCCCACTACAAGAGGAAATACATCGAAATATTCACGGCTCATCTGCTCCAAAACTGTTACAATCGGAGGGACTGTACTTGAAATTAAAATATCATTAATATTATCTTTACTAAACTCTTCATATGAAAAAAAGTTTTGAATTAATATACCGTATTCATCTGATGTTTTAGCCTTATCTGTTGAAATCCGCCAGTGAGCTTCTAGTTCTCCATTTTTATATATTCCAAGTACTGTATTTGTATTACCTACATCAATGGTCAAAATCATTTATTAATTTCACCCCTTCCCCTGTGTTCTCAATATATTATAATACAGGCTAATTCTTTAATCAAAATTTTTCATAATAAAAACCCGGTTTACCCGGGTGATATTTTCCTAAAATTAAATATTATTTAATAATACTTGTATCTCCTGCCCAAAACTTTTTTATTCCCTCTTCA
This sequence comes from uncultured Halanaerobiaceae bacterium, assembly GCA_964609745.1. GTDB lineage: Bacteria > Bacillota > Halanaerobiia > Halanaerobiales > DATFIM01 > CAZSTU01. The sequence goes on along the minus strand of CAZSTU010000126.1, from coordinate 5,357 downwards.
TCTGTATTTACAATAAGCTCTCCCTTTGAAGAAACATCTACTACCTCTCCCTGATAAATTTTATCACCACTATCCAGTCTTACTGTTTTTCCTATTTCTGATAATTCATTCTTCCATTTGTTGATTAATTCATCATACTCATCATTATTTAACTTTAAATAATACTTTTCAAAATTATTGACTAAATTTTTAAACAAATCTATTCTATCAACTTGCTCTCTCTTTTCCAGTGAAAGCGAAGTTGCTTTCTTTTTTATTTCCTCACTAAAATTAGATTGATTAACATTAATCCCTATTCCAACAATACCATATTCTATCCGGTCCATCTCAGCCTTTAATTCTGATAATATTCCACAAGCCTTTTTACCATTAATTAATATATCATTTGGCCATTTTATAACAGGATTTAAGTTTAATTCTTTTATTGAGAGGGACACAGACAAAGAGGCAATTATGGTTAAAAAAGGAGCCATTGCAGGAATAAATCGCGGCCTGACAATTAATGAAAACCATAATCCCTTTCCAACAGGGGAAATCCATTCTCTTCCTCTCCTCCCCCTACCCTCAGTTTGTTCTTCTGCTATGATTATGGTGCCCTCAGGGTAATTTTTATCCGCCAATTCTTTAGCCCTTTTATTTGTAGATGCAATGCTCATATGATGTTCAATTTCACAACCAAATATATCAGTATTTAATCTCCATTTTAATTCTTCTGCAAGCATTAAATCTGGAGAACTTTTTAACAAATAACCTCTACCATGTTTTGAATTTATTATATAGCCTTTATCCTTTAAATCTTGTATATGCTTCCATACTGCTGTTCTGCTAATACCCAGCTTATCACTTAATTGTTGTCCTGAATAATAACTGTTTTTATGTAGAATTTCTATAATTTTTTCTTTTATTTTATCCATCAATAATGCCTCCTGTATAAAGACAAAAATAAAACCGGAGATGATAAATCACCTCCGGCATATAAAGGTCAAGCCGCTTTAGTTTCCTTTGATTTAATTACATTATAACCAAGTAATATTTTGCTCAAATAGGCATATACCGGTATATGAATTGCCTGACTTACAATTCTGGGAATAATAACTGCTTCAAATGGCACTCCAAATAGCATCTGTAAAAATACAGGTACAAGTATTACAGAACTTATAAGCTGTCCAACCCCAATAGCCAACATCAATATTGTGAATTTTCTATTTTCTTTAAATACATAAAATACCAAAAGACCTGGAATAAATCCTGTTAAAAACGAGGTCAGAGTAAAGTGGGGCATATAAGCTCCCATAGGGCTAATAAAAAACCCAAGAACATCAGACAGGGCTCCAACTATTCCACCAGCCATGGGACCAAAGGCTATTCCCGCAAAAATTATAGGTAAAGCACCAAAACCAAGTCTTATACCTTCAACTCCACCAATTGCAATTCTTAAACTTAAAACACGGGTCAAAATAATTGCCAGAGCAATTAAAAAACCAAGATAAACAACTTTTTGTGTGTGAAATTTACTATTAATTTTAACACACCCCCTCCCTTTGGGCCATGGCAGTTATCTGCACCAAAGAGAAGGACTCTTTGATGACAGCGGACGCGGTTACCATAACGCAGCTCTTTAGCATTCGTCCCAGGGCTACGTCCCATCCCTGAGCACTTAACGCATGGCACCTACTCTGCCATTATTTTTATTTTTTTATAATAACATATTTTTATAAGATTAACAAGCCCAAAGACAAATATATTATCTAATATCATTATATGACATAAATCCATATGATGATGTAGCCTGTTTTACACCATTTAATACAGCCCCTGCTACAGATTTTACAGCAAGTAAATTCATCAATTCCAGGTTACTTTCTACTTTCCCTGTAGCCATTACAAAAATTGTATCTCCATCAAAATTGGTATGTGAAGGTATTATTGTCTGTCCATATCCATTATGTGCTATAGATGCAATCTTATTTGCCTCAGTTTTTGTTATTTTACCATTGGTAAAAACAATGCCAAGAGTAGTATTTCCAAAGTTTTGTTCTTTCTTATTAAAATCTTTAACAATATCATCTATTGAATTTGCCGTCAACCCATTTTCGTCCAGACTACCGGCAATAATCCTTCCCTCTTCAGGGTCGTATATATCTCCCAGACAATTAACCACAACTAAAGCACCAACTTTTAACTCACCTACTTGAAATGCCTTAAAACCAAGACCTCCCTTCATGGCCCTTTCTGGTTTGCCATACTTACCTATTGTAGCCCCGGTACCTGCTCCAATATTTCCCTGTTCAATACTACTTTCCCCAGCTGACTGGCATGCCTGATATCCCATTTGGCTATCTGGTCTAATCTCATTCGAACCTACAACAAGGTCAAACAAAACTGCCCCAGGAACAATTGGCACTTTTATATTTCCCACACCATATCCAATATTTTTTTCTGATAGGTATTCCATCACACCAGATGCCGCATCAAGACCGTAAGCACTACCTCCTGTCAATAAAATAGCATGTATTTTTTGTATCATTTTTTCAGGAGATAATAAAGAAATCTCTCTAGTCCCCGGTGCTCCCCCCCGTACATCAACACCAGCAGTAGCTCCTTCAGGACAAATGGCTACTGTACATCCGGTGCCTGCCTTTGAATTCTCAGCGTTTCCAACCATTATTCCCTTAAATTCGTTAAAGTCAATTTCTTTCACTAAAAATCCTCCTAAAAATTAAACCCCCCGGGGAAAAACACCGGGGGTTATTTTTATAATATTGTTCTCTTTAGAATAAACCACTAATCTTACCATTTTCATCAATATCAATATCTTCAGCAGAAGGTTTTTTAGGTAGTCCTGGCATAGTTAAAACAGAACCCGTTAGGGGTACAAGAAAGCCTGCTCCTGCCGATAAGTTAACTTCCCTGATGGTTACCTCAAAATCGGTAGGTCTCCCTTTTAATGAAGCATCATCAGAAATTGAATTTTGTGTCTTAGCCATACATATTGGTAATTTATCGTATCCTTTCTCGGTAAACCGTTTGATTTGTTTTTCTGCTTTTGAACTATAGTTTACTCCATCTGCTCCATAAATTTCTCTGGCAATAGTTTCTATCTTTTCCTTAATAGGCAGCTTTTCATCATATAAAAAGCGGAATTCACTATCTTTATCAATAGCTTTAAGCACCTTTTCGCCAAGCTCAAGTCCGCCTTCACCGCCTTTTGCCCATACTTCAGATAAGGCAACTTCTGCACCTAAGTTTTCGCATTTTTCCCTGATTAAGTCCAGCTCAGCCTCTGTGTCATGAGGAAATCTATTAATAGCAACAACAAGAGGTACTCCAAATTTTTGCACATTTTCTATATGTTTTTCAAGATTTTCAATACCTTCTGCTAGGGCATCCAGGTTTTCCTTTTCTAAATTATCTTTGCTTACCCCTCCATGCATCTTTAAAGCCCTTGCAGTTGCAACAATAACTGCTGCATCAGGATCTAAATTAGCATACCGTGACTTAATATTAAAGAATTTTTCTGCACCGAGATCTGCTCCAAATCCAGCCTCTGTAACTGTAATGTCAGCCAATTTCATTGCCATTTTAGTAGCCATAGCACTATTACATCCATGAGCTATATTGGCAAAGGGTCCACCATGGATAAATGCAGGTGTATTCTCAAGTGTCTGAACCAGGTTAGGCTTTATAGCATTTTTCAATAAAGCTGTCATAGCTCCCTCTACATTAAGATCACCAGCAGTAACCGGTTCATCATCATGGGTATAAGCAACTACTATGTTAGAAATCTTTTCTTTTAACTCCATAAGGTTATTAGCAAGACAAAGTACAGCCATAATCTCTGAAGCAACTGTAATCATATAACCATCTTCACGGGGTACACCATGGGCACTACCACCAAGTCCAACGACAATATTCCTGAGTGCACGATCATTCATATCAACTACTCTTTTCCAGAGTATTTGAGTTGGGTCAATCCCCAGTTCATTCCCCTGCTTTAGGTGGTTATCTATTGCTGCTGATAGTAAATTATGAGCAATACCTATGGCATGAATATCTCCAGTAAAATGAAGATTAATATCTTCCATGGGGACTACCTGAGAGTATCCGCCTCCGGCAGCTCCCCCCTTCACACCCATGGTAGGACCTAAAGAAGGCTCCCGTATAGCAATTGCTGCTTTTTTTCCCAGCTTGTTTAAAGCCTGTCCCAGTCCAACAGTTGTTGTAGTCTTACCTTCACCTGCTGGAGTAGGTGTCATTGCAGTTACTAAAACCAGACTGCTGTCTTCAACATCCTCCATCCTATCCATCACTTCAAGCTTTACTTTAGCTTTATACTTACCATATTGTTCAATATCATCTTCATTCAAATTAAGTTTTTTAGCCATCTCAATTATAGGCTTCATTTCAGCTTCCTGTGCTATCTCAATATCACTTTTCATCTACTCACCACTCCTTTTTAGATATTATTGACATTTACTGTGCTTTTATTATATTTCAAGATAAGCTATCTAAATCCTGCTTAAATAAATAAAAATTTATTAAAAAATTTTAATATTCCCTTTTATCTGCTTTTTTAGAATCCTTTTTTCTATTAATTTTTTTACATCATTTAACTCCTGATATAATTCCCTGTCGTCCTCAAGAGGTGGGACATGGCTGCGAATTTCTTCATATAGCAATTTACTACCCTTGCCTAGCATTTTTTCTGGATTTTCTGTACGGAGATCTATAGCCTGTACAGCAACTATAAATTCAATAGCAAGTATTTGCCTCAAATTATTAACTATTTTTCTTAGTTTGCGAGCCCCTACCGCTCCCATGCTCACATGATCCTCCTGATTAGCCGAAGTAGGAATAGAATCAGTGCTTGATGGACCGGCCAGCACCTTATTTTCAGCAACAAGAGAAGCAGCAGTGTATTGTACTATCATATAACCTGAGTTCAAGCCACCTTTTTTAGTTAAAAACATCTCCAGATCATTATTTAAAGAACCATCAACCATTCTTGCAATCCTTCTCTCAGATATATTGCCCAGCTCACTTACTGCCATTGCTAGATAATCCACAGCCAGAGCGAGGGGTTGACCATGAAAATTTCCTCCAGAAATTACTTTATCTTTTTCTGGAAAAAGTAAGGGATTATCTGTCACAGCATTAATTTCTTTTGAAATTATCTTTTCCACATGGTCAAGGGCCGACCTGCTTTCTCAGTGAACCTGAGGAGCACAAAGAAGAGAATAGGAATCCTGAACACGTACTGGCTTTTTGTAGACGGTCAGTTTGCTGTCCACTGTGAGCTAACTAACATTACTTGCGACCTCTTTTAGACGTTCATGATTTCCCATATTCTGTATATC
>CAZSTU010000125.1:0-7823 GCA_964609745.1 uncultured Halanaerobiaceae bacterium | reverse complement strand
CTTGACAAAATGGACCTGGAAAGAGAAAGAGGTATCACCATTAAAGCACAGGCTGTAAGGATGAATTATAATGGTTATAATCTTAATCTCATAGATACACCCGGTCATGTTGATTTTTCTTATGAAGTATCAAGAAGTTTAGCAGCCTGTGAAGGTGCTTTACTTGTAATAGATGCAGCACAGGGAGTGGAAGCCCAGACAATGGCCAATATTTATCTGGCTTTAGAACATGATCTGGAAATCATACCTGTTATTAATAAAATTGATTTACCATATGCCGACCCCGACTGGATAAAAGAACAGCTTGTTGAAATAGGCCTTGATCCTGATGAGGCCATTTTAACAAGTGCTAAAGAAGGAACGGGAATTGATAATGTACTTAAAACTATAATAAATAGAGTTCCACCACCTTCATCAAATCAGGACAAAGCATTGAGAGCCCTTGTATTTGATTCACATTATAATTCATATCAGGGTGTGATAGCTTACGTACGTATAGTAGATGGTGGTGTTAAAAAAGGTGATAAAATTAAATTAATGTCCAATAATCTAAAATATGAAGTTGATGAAGTTGGGGTATTTAATCCGGAAATGACGGAGATAAAAAGCCTTGGAGCAGGAGAAGTTGGTTATATTATAGCAGGCATTAAAGATGTTAAAAACTGTCGTGTTGGTGATACCATTACATCATTGAATAATACTGCCCAAAAACCCCTGCCCGGCTATAAAAATGTAAAACCCATGGTCTATAGTGGTCTTTATCCCGCCGAGAACGCAGATTATAGTTTACTGGAAGAAGCACTGGAAAAATTACAGTTAAATGATGCTTCTTTTAGTTTTGAAAAAGAAACTTCAGCAGCACTAGGCTTTGGCTTTAGATGTGGATTTCTGGGACTACTTCATATGGAAATAATTCAGGAGAGATTAGAAAGAGAATATGACCTTGACCTGGTTGTTACTGCCCCCAGTGTAGTCTATAAGATTACTACATTTAATGATGAAAAAATTAAAATAGAAAATCCGGCAGAATTTCCTGAAAAGGATGATATAAAAAGTATTAAGGAACCCTTTGTGAAAGCAGAAATACATTTACCTGAGGAATATATAGGACAGTCCATGAAATTATGTGAAAATAACCGTGGAAAATTTCAAGATATGCAGTATATTGACACGGATAGAGTTTCACTGGTGTATGAAATGCCTTTAAGTGAAATTATAACTGACTTTTTCAATCAACTAAAATCAAGGACAAGAGGCTATGCTACTCTTGATTATAATTTAATTGGTTACAGGGAAGCAGACCTTGTTAAACTTGATATACTTGTCAATAAAGAACCTGTAGATGCTTTGTCCACGGTGGTTCATCGGGATAATGCAGAAAACGTAGGACGTTCTCTTGCTAAAAAACTAAAAGAACTAATTCCCAGACAGATGTTTAAAGTACCCATACAGGCAGCTATTGGTAATAATATTGTAGCAAGAGTTAATATCCCTGCAAAAAAGAAAGATGTACTACAAAAATGTTACGGTGGTGATATAAGCCGGAAAAGGAAATTACTTGAAAGACAAAAGGAAGGGAAAAAGCGCATGAAACAGGTTGGACAAGTTGATATACCCCAGAAAGCATTTATGGCTATTCTGGAAAGAGATGAGGATTAATGAAAGAAATAAATAATTTTGAGCAGCCTATTTCACTTTATATTCATGTACCATTTTGTACTGATAAATGCAGTTATTGTGATTTTTATTCAATAAAATATAATCAATCAAAAATAAAGAAATTCATAAGATACTTAAAAAAAGAAATAATAATCTATGGTAATAAATATCCTGAAACTACGGTAAAAACACTATATTTCGGTGGAGGTACTCCTTCTTTATTATCCCCATCTTCTATAAATGAAATATTAAATTGTATAAATGATAATTTTAATTTTGTAAATTATACAGAAATAACCCTTGAAAGCAACCCTGAAACACTAACTACAGAAAAGATCGCAGAATATAATAAAAATGGAGTTAATAGGCTAAGTATGGGAGTACAGTCGTTAAATGATAGTGAACTAAAATTACTGGGCAGAAATCACAGCAGCAAAAAAGCCAAAAAAATGATTAATATCATAAAGGAGTATTTCAAAAATTATAATATTGATCTCATATTTTCTATTCCCGGACAAAATATTTTGAGCTGGCAGGAAACACTTAATACAATTTTAAAATTTAAACCACCACACATATCTACCTATAATCTGCAAATTGAAGAGGGAAGCAGGTTAAAAGATCTAGTTGACAACGGCCAACTTATACCCGTCTCTGAAAAAAATGATGCGGAGATATATAAAAAAACTATTAATATCTTAAAAAATTCCGGTTATAATCATTATGAAATATCAAATTTTGCAAAAACTAACTATAATTGCAGACATAATTTACAATACTGGCAATATGAACCCTATATTGGCTTGGGGCCATCTGCACATGGTTTTACTGGTTTTAAAAGGTATAAAAATTTCGCTGATGTAAATAAATATTTTTCATTACTAAAAAATAATAGTTTACCTATAGCTCAGTTTTTTAATCTTGATAAAAAAGAGTTAATGTCTGAAATGATGATTATGGGCCTTAGATTAATTGAAGGTGTCAGCAAAAAACGCTTTCAAAAAAGATTTAATGTGAGTATAAGTAAGATTTTTGGGAAAGAGATTAAAGAAACTACAGAGAAAGGTTTAATTATAGAAGAGGGAGATAAAATAAAATTGACCCGCAGGGGAATATTTTTGGCAAATCAGGTTTTCTTAAGGTTTTTACCCCCTGAATAATCATTTGACAAAAATAAAGTAATATGTTATTTTATTAATAGTTATTAGCACTCTTTAACATAGAGTGCTAAAAAAGGGGTGAAAATGATGGTCAGTAATCTGGATGACAGAAAAAAAGAAATATTAAAAGCCATCATTCAGGAGCATATTATAACTGCTGAACCGGTGGGATCTAGAACCCTTTCTAAAAACTATGACTTTGGGGTCAGTTCGGCTACTATTAGAAATGAAATGGCTGACCTGGAAGATATGGGGTATCTGGAACAACCACATACATCCGCCGGACGTATACCTTCAGATAAGGGTTACCGCTATTATGTAGATGTATTAATGGATCAACAAAAAGTAATATCTACAAATTTACAGCGATCAATCAAACAATTATACAAAGAAGAAAAAGACATAAAAGATATTATATCAGAAACAGTTAAAATGCTCTCAAATCTAATACATTATACAGCATTGATTAGTGAACCACAGTTAAAAGAGAGTAGAATAAGAAAGGTTCAAGTTATAGAGGTAGCCCGAAAATCTCTGATGATCATTCTGATAACAGATACGGGAATGGTAAATAATAAACTGATCCACCTTGAGAAAGAATTAAATAATCGTCAGGTGAGGTATATAAATCGTTACTTAAGTGATAGACTGGAAAACAAAAAATTAAGCACACTGGATCAGGAATTTATGAAAAAATTGGAGGGGGAAATTAAAAAAAGGTTAAGTATATCAAAAAAACTATTGGATCTAATTAATAAAGAACTGGAAGTTCTGGTTGATCCAGCAGATTTACAGATTTATCTTGGCGGTACCTCATATATTCTGGAACAACCTGAATTTAATGATTTAGATGCCTTAAAGCAGGTAATGCGGATTCTCGATCAGGAGGATGTATTACGCAAACTGATAGGCAATGTTTCAGAAGAGGGTATAGAAGTTAAAATAGGACGTGAAAATAATTTAGAAGAAATACAAAATTGCAGTCTTGTAGTAGCAACATATTCACTGGAGGATAAAGCAATTGGAAAGATTGGAGTTATTGGACCGACCAGAATGGAGTACCCCAGAGTTATTTCTACAGTTGATTTTGTGGCAGATGTTTTGGGAGAGATTATATCTAAAGCAAGCAGGTAGGTGATAAATATGTCTGAAAATGAAAAAATAGAAAAAAACGATTCAAATGAGAGAGAAACAATAAAAGAAAATGATAATAAAACATATAAAAAACAGGAAGAAAATAAAATAGAAAATGATATTGCAGATAAGGTAGAAGAGAAAGATTATAATGAGACAGATAATCAAAAAAAAGCAAATAATTCTCCTGTAAACAATAAAAATAATGAGAAAAAAGATGTAAAAGAAAACGAAAAAGAAAAAATAGAAGAAGAGGAAAAAAGTCTTGAAGATAAAATAAGTGAACTTGAAAAGGAGAAACTTGAAAATAAGATACTGGAATTAAATGATGAAATAAATGAAATTAATGAAGAAAGGGATAGATTACTTAAGAGGTTACAGAGATTACAGGCTGATTTTTCCAATTATCGTAAACGTATGGAAAAAGAAAAATTTGCTCTCAGCCTAGAGGCTAAAATTGAATTAATAAATGAAATTTTACCTGTAATTGATAATTTTGAAAGAGCTCTTAATACTGAGAGTGAAGAAGAAGATCTTCGTGAAGGTGTTGAAATGATTTACCGTCAGTTAATTAATACTCTTGAGCAGGAAGGACTAAAAGAAATACCTGCTCTTGGTGAAAAGTTCAATCATAAATATCATGAAGCAATAATGCAGGTAGAAGATAATGAAAAACAATCTGGTCATATTGTTGAAGTAATGCAAAAAGGTTATATGCTAAATGATAAGGTAATTAGACCTGCTATGGTCAAAGTGGCAAAATAAATAAATAACTCTAAAATATTTCTAAAAAAAATAGATGATAAGGAGGAATGTTAGTATGGGTAAAATACTCGGTATTGATCTGGGAACAACAAATTCCTGTATGGCTATAATGGAAGGTGGAGAACCAACCGTAATTTCCAACAAAGAAGGAAATAGAACCACTCCTTCTGTAGTGGCTTATTCTAAAGAAGGAGAAAGAATTGTAGGTGAACACGCAAAAAGACAGGCAATAACTAATCCTGATCAAACAGTTACTTCTATTAAACGTAAGATGGGTTCAGATTATGAAGTAACCCTTAATGATGAGGAATATACTCCCCAGGAAATTTCAGCCATGGTATTACAAAAATTAAAAAGAGATGCTGAAGAATACCTGGGAGAAGAAATAAATGAAGCTGTTATTACTGTTCCAGCATACTTTACTGATAGTCAGAGACAGGCTACTAAAGATGCCGGAAAAATTGCGGGTTTTGATGTAAAAAGAATTATAAATGAACCTACTGCTGCTTCTCTTGCTTATGGACTTGATGATAAGACAGATCAGACCATTCTGGTATATGACCTGGGTGGTGGAACATTTGATGTTTCCATCCTCGAACTGGGAGATGGTGTATTTGAAGTTATAGCAACAAGTGGTAATAATCATCTCGGTGGAGATGATTTTGATGAAAGAATAATAGATTATGTAGCTGATAAGTTTAAAGGGGAACATGGTATAGATTTAAGAGATGATAGAATGGCCCTGCAGAGATTAAAGGACGCTGCAGAACAGGCTAAAAAAGAACTTTCAAGTGTTAAGGAAACAAATATAAATCTACCATTTATCACTCAAACTGAAAGTGGTCCCAAACATCTTGATGTTAATATTACAAGAGCTAAATTTAATGAAATAACGGAAGATCTTGTAGAAAAAACTATGGAACCAAGCAAAACAGCTTTAAATGATGCAGATCTTAACCCATCAGATATTGATGAAGTTATACTTGTTGGTGGTTCTACAAGGATTCCAGCAGTACAGGATGCAGTCAAAGATCTGATTGGTAAGAATCCTCATAAAGGAATAAATCCTGATGAAGTTGTAGCCATTGGAGCAGCCATTCAGGGTGGAGTACTTTCCGGAGAAGTTGATGATATCGTTCTGCTTGATGTAACACCACTTTCACTTGGAATAGAAACCCTGGGTGGAGTATTCACTAAATTAATAGAAAGAAATACTACAATTCCCACTTCAAAAAGTAAAATATTCTCTACTGCAGAAAATAATCAGACAAGTGTAGATATACATGTATTACAGGGAGAAAGAGAAATGGCGAAAGACAATAAAACTCTGGGTCGTTTTCAGTTAACCGGAATTCCACCTGCTCCACGTGGTGTACCTCAAATAGAAGTTTCTTTTGATATAGATGAAAATGGTATAGTTCATGTATCTGCAGAAGATAAAGGCACCGGTAAATCTGAAGATATTACCATTGATCGAGCAGATGGCGGATTATCTGAAGAAGAAATAGAAGAAATGGTAAAGGATGCTAAAAAACACGAAGAAGAAGATAAGAAAAAGCGTGAAAGAATTGAAACAAGAAATGAAGCAGATGCACTGGTACATCAAGTAGAAAAAACTCTTGATGAATCAGGCGATCAGGTTGATGAAACAACCAAAAAGAAAGTAGAAGAAGCTAAAGAAGAATTAAAAGATGTATTAGAGAATAATGAAGATGATATAGACCTTATTAAAGAAAAAATGGAAGCATTAAATATTGAATTAACTGAAATGAGCAGTCAAATCTACGCACAGGCACAGCAGGAGGCACAGGCACAACAACAAGCTCAAGGACAACAGCAAACCGGAGGACCTTCTGGAACTACTGATGAAGATACAGTTGATGTGGATTATGAAGAAGTTGATGAGGATGATGAGAACTAAATATAAATGAACTATAAATTGAAAAGAAGGGGATTTTACCCCTTCTTTTCACTGCATTAGTTAAAAAGGTGGTGATTTCGTTGGCAGGCAAAAAAGATTACTATGAAATACTTGGTGTTGACCGTGATGCCAGCCAAAAAGATATTAAAAGAGCTTATCGTAAATTGGCAAAAAAGTATCATCCTGATATGAATAAAGAAGATCCTCAGGCCTCTGAGAAATTCAAGGAAATATCAGAGGCCTACGAAATTTTAAGTGACCCTGAAAAGAGAAAACGTTATGATAGATATGGACACTCTGGAATAAATAGTGATGACTTTAATTTTGAAGATTTTGCAAGACAGGGTTTTGGTGGGTTTGATGATATTTTTGATATATTCTTTGGTGAAGGAAGATCGGGACGTAGAAGTAATCGCCCCCGACGCGGCCAGGATCTACAGTATAGACTTGAAATAAAATTTAAAGAGGCTGCTTTTGGGACAAAAAAAGATATAACAGTTCCACGAACCGAAACATGTCAAACCTGTAATGGAACTGGAGCTAAACCTGGAACAGAAGTAAAAACATGTCCTAAATGTAATGGGAAGGGACAGATTCGTGTAGGGCAAAGGACTCCCTTTGGACAATTTACTCAAACTAAAACCTGTGATCGATGCAATGGAACAGGAAAAATAGTAAAAACTCCCTGCCCGGATTGTAATGGAACAGGTAAACAGCGCCGTCATAGAAATTTAACAGTTAATATTCCTGCCGGTGTGGAAGATGGAACCAGACTAAGAATGTCAGGTGAAGGCGAAGCTGGTGACCATGGTGCTCCCAGTGGAGATCTTTATATAATAATAAAAGTAAAACCTCATGATATTTTTGAAAGAAAAGGTGATGATATATACTGTGAAGTTCCAATAAATTTTGTTCAGGCAGCTCTTGGCGATGAAATAGAAGTTCCCACACTAGAAGGTAAAGTTAAATTTCAAATACCTAAAGGAACACAGCCTGGTACTACTTTAAGGTTAAAGAATAAGGGTGTACCTCATCTTAATGGCAGTGGTCGGGGTGATCAGTATATTAAAACAAAGGTTGTAATTCCTAAAACCCTAAATAATGAACAAAAGGAATTATTGAAAAATTTTGCTGAAATCAGTGGTGATGAAATTAATCCTGAAAAAAAAGGTTTTTTTAGCAGG
>CAZSTU010000124.1:0-7832 GCA_964609745.1 uncultured Halanaerobiaceae bacterium | reverse complement strand
TCTCTTCCTTATAACCAAATAACTTTTCAAAACTCCTATTAACATTTATTATCCTATCATCGGTATCAAGTATTGCAATGGCATCGGGAGATTTATCAAAAAGTTGTTTAAAATATGCTTTCTGTACCTCTAGCTCTGCTGAAGCCTTTTTACGTTTTGTAATATCCCGTGCTACCATAACCGCTTTATTATGACTTATGGCCGTCATTCGGGCTTCAAAATATTTATGCCCACTTATTACATCCAGTTCATACTCAAAGATCTGTAGCTTATTTTCCCGTAAAACTTTTTCAAGATTTCTTTTTATTAACTGAGCTTTATCAGAAGGCAAAACATCTTCGAGTTTTTGGCCAAGCATCTCCTGTCTACGCTTTGTTAAATTTTCCTCATGTCCTGTCCAGATATTTAAATATTCACCATCTTTATTAAAAAGCATCAAAATATCAGGTAGAGTGGCTACAATTGATAAAAACCTCTGTTCTCTCTCCAGAAGTTCTTTTTGCATCTTTCGTTTTCCAGTAATATCTTCACCAGAACAAACTACATATTCTACCTCTCCATTTTCATCAAGATATGGAGTTTTTGTCACATAAAGCAGTCTTTTTTCGCCCCTGTAATCCGTAAATTCTTCTTCGACTTCAATCTGTTCTTTTTCTTTAAAAACTTTTTTACTGTGCTCTATTACACGGTCTGCTACATCATCAGGAAAAAGCTCTACTATTTTTTTGTGCTCCATTTCCTCCCTTTTATAACCAAAAAATTCTGCATGAGATCTATTAACCCTGCCATAAGTATAGGGATCAACAAGATACCAGACCTGATTTTGGATATTATCAAGCAAAACACGCTGTTCTTCATTGGTTCTTTTTATTTTATTTAACATTTTTTTCTTATAAAGAATTAGTTCAATATTAATACGTAATTCTTCGGAAGTAAATGGTTTGGAAATATAGGCGGTAGTTGTACTCAAAGTGGGTTCTTTTAATTTCAATTTCTTCTCACTACCAGTAAGGAAAATTATCGGCAATTCTTCAGTTTTCATGATCTGGTGAGCTGTTTCCAGGCCGTTCAGATCTCCAGCAAGATTTATATCCATAATAATTAAATCCGGTTTTTTACTGTCAAGAAAAGGAAATAAATCTTCACCCCGGGAAAATTCAGCCACAGGATTATACCCCAGGTCTTTTAGCGTATCCTTTATTTTTTTTCTTATCAGCCTGGAATCCTCAACAATAACAATATCTTTCATATCTAGTCATCACTCCACCTGAATCTTATTAAATAAAATTAAGACTTTAAGACTATTGAAATTTTAGTCATTTATTCTATTAAATTCAAGATGGAAGTACAAAGTCCTTCTCTATATTTAAAAAATTTAAATAAATATTAAAAATAAAAAAACCAGTCCCTAATCTACAGGACTGGTTTCAACACTTTAAGATTTATATAGAACTATAATTGTTAAACTAAAGAATCATAATTTATTTTCAATAAATTGTTCGAGTAATTCACTTGCTTTCTCTACCTGCCGGGGATTGTTAGTTTTTGCCCCCTTAAAATTACGACTTTTTTCATCTTCTTTTACTCCAAATCCATCCAGATCATAGGCTACCATCATGGATTTGCCCAGTGGTTTATTTATTACCAGAAACCATTCTCTACTAAGTCTATCCTCTTCATCCAGATACACAAAATCAATATCAGGGTGTGGAGTCAAATTATCATCATCAATCCCAAATACATATACATGATCAACATTATCAGCTATCTGCCTGAAACGATCCCAGATATTACGTGCTCTTGATATTCTCTGAAATCCGGCATAAACAGTCGCATCACTTTCTTTTTTTAATAGAACCTTTTCCATAATATAACACATCTGTTCCAGATTGGGAACCTTGCTTTCAAATTTCAAAGAAAGTGCACTTAACTTATCTTCATCTGTGCCATCTTTTAACTCTTCAACTGACCCTTCAACTTCAGAAAAAATTTCATCATATAAAGAAAGCTCTTTACTCACTAATATAACCTCCCTTTTTTAAAATTGGTTTAATCCTCATGTATAATAAATAGGTTAATAAACCAATTATTATCATCTTTGTTAAATTAAAGGGAATTATCACCAATAATAAATAAGAAAAAAGACTATCAACATATGGATTAACTCTTGCAGCTAATTCCAAAATTTGTTCCAGGGGTAATTTTAATATTTTCTCATAAAGTGGAATAATTAAAAAATAATTTACAAAAACAGATGATAAAATCATTGCCAATCCTCCCCAGAACAATGAAACTTTTAATGTAAATCCTTTTTTAGTAAAAAGATAAGATGCTGACGCTGTTAGTGAGGCACCTATCAAAAAATTAGCCAACTCACCTATACCCACAGTAGCTGTTACAAACAAATGTAAAATATTTTTTCCCATAACAACCATTATCCCACTTAAAGGACCAAGCCATAGCCCTACAAGTAGTGCCGGCAAATCACTAAAATCAAATTTTAAAAATGGTGGAAATACTGGAAGACTAAATTCTAATAACATAATTAAAAAGGCTAGAGTACTAAAAACTGCAATAACTGTTAAATTTCTAATTTTGGGCCTCATTAAACCACCTCAATATCCACTTTTTAACACAAATTGCTTTTCATGTATCATTATATATGTCAATATGTAAATTTTCAAGGATAAATTTCAATTTGAGTAGATAAAACATTCAATATGTGTTAAAATATAATTAAAAATAAAGGAGGGGATATTTTGCCTGATTTTGGCTCAAGACTAAGAAAATTACGCAAAGAATTTAATCTACGCCAAAAAGATCTGGCAGCAGATCTGGGTCTGGCACAAACAACAATTGCCAATTATGAAAAAAATGCTCGTTTTCCCAATCAAAAAATTTTAACTCAGATTGCAGACTATTTTGAAGTTTCCCTTGATTATCTGGTGGGCCGTTCTCAACGTAGATTTTTACCTGATCCTTTTAAAATGGTTGAGGAAGATGAAGATACTACACTTAACTTGTCTCCAGCAGCAGAAACATATTTAAAATCCCTGCTGGAAGGCGACAAAGAAAAAGCCCTGAAAATTTCCAAAAAAATTGCTCGAAAGGAAAATGGTATTGAAAAATTATATTTTGAAATATTTGAACCTTCACTAAAAGGAATAGGCAAACTCTGGGAAGAAAATATTATTGGTGTTGAAGAAGAACATTATTTCAGTAATGTCACCAGAGAAATTATGAATAGAATGCAGGAATTTTTCCCGGTAAATAATAAAAATGATAAAACTGTAATTGGTCTGGCTGCTGCAGGAGAAATGCATGAGATTGGGATTAAAATGGTTATGGATTTTTTTGAATTTTATGGATGGAATACTTATTATCTGGGTATAAATACCCCGAACAGAAGCATAGTTAATGCAATAAAACATAACAGACCGGAAATAATAGCCATCTCAGCTACAATGCCCAATAATATTAATAATGTGAAATCTACCATAAGAGTTATAAAATCTACACAGGAAGTCAGGGATACTAAAATAATAGTGGGGGGCAGTGCTTTTAAACATGGGGATAAAATCTGGAAAACTGTTGGAGCCGATGGTGTATCATTTGACCCCAGGCAGGCAGTAGAAATGGCAGAAAAATTAAGCGTTTAATATATTATAATCACTAAATTCAGAGAAAAAGTAAAAGTTTTTTATACAAAATTAGATAAGCCAGGGAAAATTGTTAACCCCTGGCTATTTTCATTCAACCACTATTTATTTTTATTTCTTAAAACAATTAAAAGACCAACAACTATTAAAGCTATAGGCCAGATATATTTAAAAATACCCTGGCTAATTCCCACATATTCTACTAAATAGATAAAGCCAGCAAATGCATAAAGAGCCCATCCCACATATGAAGGCCATCCGCCACCAGTACGCCCTTCAACATGACGGGTATGTAGAAAATATACAAGCCAGAAGGCACTACCAAGCAAAAAAAAGAATAAAATACCATCCCATGCTCCAAGATAATATAAATCATTTAAAATACTGTGAATTCCCACCATCAACACAACACTGGCAGCTATTAAAAGTCCCAGTGAACGACGCGAAGAATTATTGCCTGATAAATAATACAGTATTCCTAAAAAAGAAGCTATAATTATCAATGTTAAATCAACGCGGATAATAAACATACTCTCAAGCAGCCATACAACCCCAAGGATAATTAATATAAGACCCAGTGCTGTTCTCTTTTTCATATATATTATGACCTCCCCGATAATGGTACTTTTTACTTAATTATATATTATCCGAGTAAATATTACAATACATAGCTATCACTTTGCTATAATACATTTTTGTTTATATTAGCTCCAAATTCTTTAAATTACATCGACAACTTCAATTAACTGGTTTATATCATAAGATGTAATTTTTTTAATAAAATGTTGTATAATATTATTTATAAAAGGCTCCCTCTTTTTTGTTTGGGTGGTTACAAACATTTTATCAAAAGGGAGCCTTCTTTCTATTTTTTATCATAATCTCCAAAACTAATTTTACACAAAGTTTATTTTACCCTCAGTATACGCATAGCATTGAAAACAGCCAGCAGGGCCACTCCTACATCGGCAAATACAGCTTCCCACATAGAAGCCATACCTACTACCCCCAGCCCCATTACTGCCAGCTTAATTCCCAGGGCCATAATTATATTTTGCCAGACAATATTTCTGGTCAGGGAAGCCGTTTCTCTGGCCTTTACCACCTGATATGGTTCATCAGACATTAATACAATATCAGCAGCTTCAATAGCAGCATCTGAACCAAGAGCACCCATAGCTATACCAATATCACTTCTGGCTAGCACAGGAGCATCATTTATTCCGTCTCCTACAAAGGCTAGTTTATCTCCTTCTGACATTTCTTTTAATATATTTTCCACCATTTCTACTTTTTCATCTGGAAGCAGTTCAGCCCTGTAATCATCCACCCCCAGAGTTTTGCTTATCCTTTCAGCTACTTCCTCTCTATCACCTGTAAGCATTATAATTTCTTCAATACCATTTTCTTTCAGTTCTTTTATTGCCTTAACTGCATCATCTTTAAGACTATCAGAGATGGTAATATAACCCTTATATTCTTCATTAACTGCAACATAAACTACCGTATCAGCCCCAGAAAACTCATCAAAATCAATCTCTCTTTCTTTAAGGAGGTTTGCATTTCCAACCAAAATATCTTTACCATCAACTACTGCTTTAATACCTCTACCAGAAATCTCTCTATATGATTTGAGCTCTTTTTGTTCAATTCTGCCATCATATGCCTTAATTATTGATTCAGCAATAGGATGTGTTGACTGACTTTCTGCCTGAGCAGCTATCTTTAGCAATTCATCTTCAGTAATTCCATCAGCCGGAAAAACCTCTTCTACTGCAAAAACTCCTTTAGTAAGTGTACCGGTTTTATCAAAAATTATTTTTTTAACTTTATTTAAAGCTTCAAGATAATTACCACCTTTAACCAGCACCCCCTGCCTGGAAGCCCGACCAATACCACCAAAAAAACCCAGTGGTATGGAAACTACCAGAGCACAGGGACAGGATACAACCAGAAAGATCAATGCACGATAAAACCAGTCAGCAAAAACAGCCCCCGGTAACAAAAGTGGTGGTAAAATTGCTATAGCCATTGCTGTATATACAACTACAGGTGTGTAATAACGGGCAAATCTGTTAATGAATTTTTCGGTTGGTGCCTTACGAGAGCTAGCATCTTCCACCATCTTTAATATACGGGAAACTGTGGATTGACTGTACTCCTTTTCCACTTTTATTTTTAATAACCCATCACCATTAATCATACCGGATAATGCCTTATCACCCTCTTTGACCTGCCTGGGAACAGATTCACCGGTCAGAGCCGAAGTATCAAGTCTGCTTTCACCCTCTATAACCTCTCCATCAAGGGGAATTTTTTCTCCCGGTTTAACCATAATTATATCTCCAATTTCTACCCTTCCGGGATCAACCTGAGTGACATCTGCTCCCTGAACAAGATTTGCATAATCGGGTTTTATATCCATTAATTCTTTTATGGAACGTCGTGAATTGTCCACAGCTTTTTCCTGGAACAACTCCCCTATCATGTAAAATAACATTACTGCTACTGCCTCAGGAAATTCCTGTATGGCAAAAGCGCCAATAGTAGCTACCACCATCAGGAAGTTCTCATCAAAAACCTGTCCTTTTTTGATATTTAACCATGCAGCTCGTAGGACAGGTCCTCCAACCAGTATATAACTTCCACCATATAAGATCCATCTTCCTCCTGCAGGAAAAGTCCCCTCCATAACTGGCAATTGATAAATCAACAAAGCCATTATATACAATAATGTACCGATACCCATACGCCAGTAATAGCTTTTGTCAGTTTCTTCTTCTCCTGCGGCAAATTCCTGTATTGTTTTATCATCTGCCCTGCGAACTTTTACTCCAGGCTCTATATTTTCAGCAATTTGCTGTATTTCATTCTGACCTTCTCGATCAGAATCTTTTTTCTTAACTGTTATGGTGCTGCGGGCAAAATTAAGTTCAGCCTGATCTACATAAGACAGATTATTTATCTCCTCTTCAATTCTGGCCGCACAATCTGTACAGGCCAATCCATCTACAATATATTCTTCTTCTGATGAATTTTCATGTTCGTCTTTTTTCTCAGTCAATTCGCTCATGATCATTACCTCCCTGTTTATAATTAACACTTGTAATATTTGAACAACCTTTCATATTTTATTTATATTATATGTAAAAATTCATTTGTTGTCAAAAATTCCTCTATAAAAATAAAAAAATATAATATAAGCAAATAAAGTTTACTCACTTTATCAACTTATACACACGTTTATCCACAATTTGTGAATAATTATCAACACTTTTGGCTTAATAAATTAAATTAATATGGATAAACCCTTTTTTATTCGGTTTAAAATAATGCATATTTATAAACAAGGGGGGATTAAATCATTTTTTAACCGGCATTAATACTGCTTTACCTGTAACAACTTCTTTTCCATCTTGATTAGTACAGATCGTTTCCATTGTTACCCGATTTTTATTCTCATCTTTTTGGCCAACACTTACCTCAGCTGTAATCGTATCATTTATCCTTACAGGAGCTTTAAACTGTAAATCCTGTGAAACATAAATACTACCCGGGCCGGGAAGTTTTGTGCCCAGTACTGCCGAAATCAAACCTGCTGAAAGCATACCGTGAGCAATCCGTCCTTTAAATATTGTATTTTTAGCATAACTTTCATTAATATGGGCTGGATTGAAGTCACCTGTAACTCCAGCATAATTTACAACATCTGCCTCTGTTATTGTCTTTGTCATACTGGCCTTTTCTCCCACCTGTAATTCTTCAATTGATTTTCCCTGCATATTAAAACCTCCTTATATTGTACTATATATCACTTATTTCAAAAATTATGCCAGAATTATCCTTGCTGTCATAAACCTTGTTATAGCAGTCTTTAGCAAAAAATTTTATTTGATTATAGAAACAATCAATAAATTAATGTATATAAATATATACAAATTAGAAGTTTATTTAGTGAAATTATTCACTATAAATACTAACATTTCCCTTTTTGTCCCAGTTTTTTAACTGTATTAATATATCTACATAAATCAATAAAACTGTAGCAAATAATGTACAAAAAAATAAAAAGGATTAAAGCTTTATTTGTCGAAATTATAAATAGCAATAATTAATATTATATAGGGAGTGACCAATTTAATGATAACTGTCGGTATAGCCGGAGGGACAGGC
>CAZSTU010000123.1:7355-7840 GCA_964609745.1 uncultured Halanaerobiaceae bacterium | reverse complement strand
TAAAATAAATATAAATAATAGGGAACAGCCCATAAACTTTATTTTCCTTTTCAATTTGCAGTCCCCCTTTTTATCTTATACACTATGTATATAATATTATAACTAATATTTATATAAAACACAAGCAAATCGTATATAAAAACAAAATTAATGAGCATAATGTAAAATATTTTCAATACATCATGCTCATTATAATATAAACTAAAACAACAGTAAAATTAATTTATTTCTTCAAGTTCTATATCTAATTGATATTCCCCACCATCAAAAACTATATCATCACTTTCATAAAGATAATCACCTGCATCTACCATTCCATTTTCAGTAACATCAATCCAGGCATACACCCTATATGTTCCACCAGGTATATTATCCAGATTATAATTGTTGTCTTTAAGCCCAATATTGGTCTGAACAACTTCATTAATTGAATCATCCACAAGTTCACCTATTAATATCCGAATAGAATCCACCTGATTAACTGC
>CAZSTU010000123.1:484-7345 GCA_964609745.1 uncultured Halanaerobiaceae bacterium | reverse complement strand
AAAGCCCTCATCTCCAAGATCAAAAGCAGTCTCATGTAATATATCTCTTATTTGAGAAGGATTAATCCCCCTTGATAACATTAAACCTGCCAGACCAGCAACATGAGGAGAGGCCATTGAAGTCCCCTGGAAAAAGATATAATTATATGTTTTAGAATCGCCACTACCTTCAAAAGTAGAACTCAAAACCCCATCTGCAAACCCACTATCATTTGTATCTACTTTTGTATTGCCACCAGGTGCCATAATATCAAGGGTATCGCCATAGCAAGAATATGGGGCTCTAACCGGCGATTCCGGGTAATTTAATTCAACAGCTCCCACAGAAATTACTTCTGGATATGAAGCAGGATACATAGGAGTAGTGGTATTACTATTACCCGCTGCAGCTATTAATAACACCCCTGCGCTATATGCTTCTTCAATTGCTTCTTTAATAGTCTCACTATCAGTAGAACCGCCGAGGGACATATTTATAATATCAACCGGACTCGAAATCTCAGGATCATCTGTTAAACCAGAGGCATACAATATCCCCTGTGCTATATCCCAGTTTGTACCATAACCTTCGTCATCCAGTACTTTAACCGGAATTATTTCTGCATCCCACATAACCCCCGCTACACCTACCTCATTATTTGAATCTGCGGCAATAGTACCGGCCACATGGGTGCCGTGGCCCTGCTGGTCATCTGTATCATTATTATCATCCGGAAAATTATACCCATCCTCAACAATTATATTATTCTGAAGATCAGGATGTTTACTATCAATACCTGTATCCAGAACTCCTATTCTTACAGAGGAGGAACCTGTGGTGTTTTCCCAGGCCTGGGGGAGACGTATTTGTGGGTAATGCCATTGATGTGAAAAAGCTTCATCATCGGGAAGCTTTGAAAAAGCACTATAGATATAGTTTGGTTCAGCAAAACGTACTCCCTTTTCTGTTAAGATCCTGCTCACTGCTTCTTTAACACCTTCTTTTCCGGTTTCAACAAGATATGAATTTAAAATTGGATGCTGTTTTTTAACTTCCAGATTTAAGTTTTTCAAAATTTGCTGTTGTTCATTCATTAACACCATTCTTTGAAATCCCACTATCATTTCTCCCTGTACATAATCCGCTTCAGGTGTGTCAAAATCACTCTCATAAACTGTCATATTTATATTTGCTTTTTCACTGCTTTCTTCATACGTCTGTGAATAGGGCCAGTTATGTTTAATATTTATACTTCCATTTAAACTGGAATCACCCTCTGATTGATACATTAAAGCTGTTATATTTTTATCCTCATCCATAATTACATTCACCGGGTTATTACTACTAATATCGGAAGATATATCACCCTGCCATTTATCAAAATTCCATCCACTATCAGGATTAACTTTTATTTCTACCTCACTACCTGAACTATATTTTCCATTATCCATATCTCCATCTATTAAAGTTTCTTCAAGCTCACCCTCACCTTCAATTTGTAAGTTCAGATCATAATAAACTTCTTCTTCACTTTCTGTAAAAATAACTTTAATATTCAAATCATCTTCTATGATAAAATCAATAGGATTTGTGTTTTGAGAACCTTCAGTTATATCTCCCTGCCATTCAATAAAGTCCCAGCCTGATTCCGGTATGGCAGTTAATTCAAGCTGTGAACCTGGTGGATATAGTGTCTGAAGTTGACTGTGATCTTCCGGCATACTTAGTATTTTTTCCTCAACTTCTCCTTCACCTTCAATTTCAATATCTACCATAAAATGAGTTTTTTCAAAAATCGCTGTTAATGAGATATCCTCTTCCATATTTATCTGTAATGGATTTTGTTTTACATCAATATTTGAAAGATTGCTGCTCCACTCAATAAAGCTCCACCCTGTCTCAGAAACTGCTTCTAACTCCAGCAAAGTTCCTTCAGGATAAGTCGGATATGTCTCTGTGATTTCAAATGGTAAATCAGTTACATTTATCTCTATATTTCCTTCTCCCTCAGTATCAGTATCTAAATCAAAATATTCATATTCTTCAAATACAGCAGTAATATTTAGGTCCCCTGTTATTTCTATATAAGCAGGGTTTTCATCTCCAGATGCATCTCCTTCCCACTTTGAAAATCTCCAATCAGTCTCTGGAATAGCTGTTATCTGTATCATACTTCCTTCCAGGAGTAATATTTCAGCATTTTCAGAACTTGTTATTTCCCTATATATATCTTTAGATTCAAAATACTTATCTTTAATTTCATCACTTGTCTCTACTTCTTCAAACTTAACTCTACCTCCACCGCTTATTTCAAGAGAAAGAGAATAATCTCCACTGGCAAACACAGCCTTTATCTCCAGGCCTTCGTTGCGGTTAACGGTAATTGGATTTTCAAATTTTTTGTCTTCTTCCACTCCAATCCAGCCTAAAAACAACCAGTCTTGATCAGGTCTTGCTTCTAATTGGACCGGAATTATTACATTTTCTTCTTGGCTTTCATCCAACTCACTCACTATAATTTTTTCTGTAATTTCTCCATCTCCATCCACTGTGGTTCTCAATATTTCATCTTCAGGAACAAATACAGCGGTCATGTCTATTTTATCTGCAACTTTAATATCCAGTGATTTTTCTAAAGTTTCACTAAAAACACTTCCATCACTCATCCAGTGACTAAAGGCCCAACCCTCTGCTGGTGAAGCAAGTAAATTAACTTCACTTCCAGCAGAAAACTCTACTTGAGAAGGAGATTTAATAATTTCTCCCTCTCCCTCTACCGCTGTCAGCACTTTATATTCTTCAACACTCGCTTCCTCTCGATCACAACCAGAAAAAAACAAAATAAACAAAATTACCAGTGAATATATGAAAAATTTTTTTTTGTTCAATAATATCATCTCCTATTTTTTTATTTTAAAAGTTTAATTTAAATCCAATTTGCCATAAATCCTCTCCTTTTAAATTCATTTGATTTGCCAGCAATAAGTCCAGTTCTTCTGATATCTTACCGTGTAGTTCAACTTTTAAATTTTTAAATATTTTTCTATTTTGATATTTAATTAAAATCTTATCTCTTTGACCCTTCTTATTACCAAAAAAATAAAAACCGGTTTCCACCCAGTATTCATATTGACCTAAATCTTTTTCACCTACCATGTAAACGAGTGGATAAATCCCCGCTCCCGCATATAAATAATCATTAAAATTAATTTCTTCATTTAATCCCAGACTAAGATAAAACTCATTCTCTTTGTTAAAAAGTAAGTTACTTTCTATAATAAGCTCTGAAAAAATCGGAGTACCCAATCCAATATTTATTAATTCATCTTTTACCAGTAAAAAATTTATAATATAATTTGATTTTAAATTTATGTTGCTTTTAAAATACTTATTTTCACCTATTAAAACTAACATATAATTATCTCTAAAATTTTCCTCAATCTGTGGTCTGGAAATTATTTTACTCAAACCTCCTGTGCTCAATACAGGTCTTTTATCCAATTCGTCAAGACCACCAATGAACTTCGCTTGCAAATATACGGCAAATAATTTATTTTGACTATCTCCAGAATCTAATGTTTCATTTATCAATAAAAAACCAGCCAAAATTTCTTCTCTTTCTTTTAACTTGATTGTTGTGTTAAAATAACTGTTACTGTCTACTTCAATTACTAAATCTGAGATAATTTCCTGTTCTTCTACAGAAATTTTCTTCGGAATCAAAGATAATTGTAATTTTTTTCTGTGGGATAAATCTTCCTTTAAGTTCAGAGTAATTTCACTAACTTCAATGCTCGCCTTTTCAAAAATAGATACAACAACTTCAGGTTTTATAATTTTTTGACTGGATTTTTTTTCATTTAAGTATTTTGCCATGATATAACTGGAACTAACAGGATCTATGATTTCTATATAATCTTTTTCACTATAAAAATTTAAACTATTTTGTTTGGAATCTTTATCATAAATCCCCTCTATTTTTATATCTTTTTCTATTTCTTTTCTGATCTCAATTATTTTGAACTCGTATTTCACCTGTAATAATTCTTCTTTTATCTCAGTGTCAGGAAAATATGTGGGAGCTGCCGCCTGACCTGCAGCAGCTCCTGCCAGTATTAAAATATCCAATAGAAAAAATAGGAGAATTACTTTTTTGATTTTCATTTTTATTCAACTCCAATAATTTCAGGAGTTATAAATATGAGCAGTTCTCTGTCCGATTCTGTTTCAGCTTCTTTTCTAAAAAGCCAGCGAAATATAGGTATATCACCCAGTATAGGAATATTAGAACTAATATCAGTTTCTTCCTCTATAGTCATCCCAGCAATTGTAACGATTTCCCCATTTTTTACATAAACATTTGTGGACAGATCACTTCTTCTAACTACTAACCTTTCTTCCATTTCATCGGTAAAGGAACTCAAATCAGATTTAATATTGAGATTTATTAAATTATCATCAATTATTCTTGGTGTAAACTTAATAGCTACTCCCACATCAACTTTTTCCAGTCTTGCAGAAGCATTTTCTGGTTCCAGGATAATAACCTGCTCTTCCCCTACAAAAAGTTCTGCAGTCCTATTATTTAAAACTCTTAGACCTGGATTTGCCCTTATACGAGCTTTATCTTCTCTTTCCAGTGCTTTTAATTGTGAAATAAATTTACCATAACCACTATTTATACCCAGTGCAATATTTTTTCCCATTACAATTTCATATTCTAAGTCAGATTTTTCATTCAAAAATTCAAATAAATCAGTTCCTCTTTCATTTAAATATTTAGTTGATATTTCAGTAATTATTAGCTGGAGATTCACTTCTTTTTCTGAAATATCAATACCCTTCAGATCTTTTTTAAACTCTAATATTATTGAGGGGGGAGCATTTATAGTTATCAATTCTGATTTGCCACTACTGGTACTTAAGAATTTATGATAATAGGATGGAAGTAATTCTTTTACCTGTTGTGAAGTTAAATGCTTTAATTTAATTGTCTCAGTTTCAGCCAGGTGTCTAAAAGTACTGCCCCTGGGGTCAGCCACTCCCACTAAATATATTTCTCCCATTTTCAAATAATGAAACCCACCCTTAAGTAATATTAGATCAAGAGCTTTCTCCAGTGAAACCTTATCTAAATCCGCTGTTACAGTACCACTTATTGAATCATCAAAAATAATATTAACTCCAGCCTGTAATGATAATTCATTTAGAGCCTCCCTGATATCAGTTTCATAAAATATTGTAGATACAAGTATCTCATCTTCATTTTCTGCAACCTCAGCTGTAATATTAAAAAATATTAAAATAAAAATTAATAAAGTTATTATTTTAAAACTTTTCATTGTTCATCCTCCTCCTGGCCCGGCACTTTTATCATAAATTCTTTCTCAAGTAAAATATCTTTATTTTCTTCAACAGTTACCTCTGCCCTGTATTCACCGGGGTCAATATTACCAGCTTCAACTTCTGTGATCATCACAGCTGAGTGTATAGGCAGTATTCTTTCTACATCTTCCTGTAAATACAAATTATATGTTCTAAGCAATTGTTCTCCCTCATATAATCTCATTTTCGCCTCAGGTGTAATATGATAACTTCCCCTATTCTCTGCGGTAATCCCGAATATCAATTTATCTTCAATTAAATTTACATTTAAGTTTTCAACTACCACTTTTTGTTCGGTAGGATTCCCAACTATAATGTCAATTGGTATCTGCTGTGTTTCAAGAAAATTTCCTTTCTCATCATAGGCCTGTACGACTATATTGCCATAATATCCACCTGGTTTTATATCTCTTGGATATCTGGTTACCAGTACTTGCCTGCTTTCTCTTCTGCCTTTTAAATTAAATTCTTCCTTTCCTCTCAGTTCAAACTCAAAATCTGAGAAAACAGAATAGGGATAATCCTCTTCAATTTCACTACTTCCAACCTTCAGGGTCAATTCATCATCAACTCTATTTTTTATTTTAATTGCCTTAGTAACAGCTGCTCCAACTCTTATATTTTCTGATATTACATCAGGTTCAACATCTAAATATTTAATTCGATCAGGATGATAATATTCATTACCTATTGTTATCTTTTCGCTTTTTACAAGCTGTCTGCCATTGTTATAACGCATAAATACTCTAACATCATAAGTGCCTGCCGGTAATGGTTCAGCAATTTCTCCTTCAAATTGTACTTCTGAATCCCTATATATTACAAGATAATCTCTACCACTACGAGATGTTGCCGGACTTCTCAAATCTACTCTTTCAAGTAATCTTCTGTCTTCGGTGCGTATTGTCACCTCACTGGCAACTCCCAGATTTACTTCTGATAAATTTTTTATTTTAGCAAATACTCTGGGATTCATCTCTTTATCACCAGTAATCCCTATTTTTGTTATTTCACCCCTGGGTCTTAAGCCCGGTTTATCTACAAAAATATCAATTCTTACTGCATACCTGACCTGCATAATAATCCCCACTTCTTCCGGTCTTTTTTCCGGTTCAACCATTAAAATTGCAGTATATGACCCCCCGGCATTATAGGGGACATCAATTGTACCCTTTATCTTTACTTCCTGTTCCGGGGGTATAACTATTCTTTCATTTTCAAAATCAATCCACTCCAGAGCTGTATTCTTTTCACGGTTTCCCTCTGCAAAATTTAAGCTTCCATCAATATTCTGTACTGGATTGTATAATAGTAAATTTACAATTTCTTCTCTTCCTGTAGAAGTTAATTTAATTTCAAAGTCTTCTCTTTCACCGGGTTGAGTTGTCACCTCAACACTCAAGGGATTTACCCCATAGGCAAAAGCTTTTTCTCCCACAAATAACAAAAAGATCATAATAAATAGCAGAAACAAATTTGCCTAGAAGGGTTTGAAA
>CAZSTU010000123.1:0-474 GCA_964609745.1 uncultured Halanaerobiaceae bacterium | reverse complement strand
ACATTTTTTCACCCACTTCTTGGATAATTTAATACCGGCTTATATATTAAAATTTAAAAAAAGGGGAGGTTATGGCCAGCCTCCCCTGATGTAAAACAAATTTCTTGTTTAACATTTTAAACCTATTCAACTTTAGAATTTTACAACTTTACTCATTTAAGTTACTAACAAATTTTTTAATTTAAAACAGTATCCGGAGCTTCAGAAATTGTCAATGTAATCTCAGCAGAATATTCCTCTCCAGCCACAACTGAACCAACTTTGGGCAGATAAACTGCAGAGTTAAGATGGAATTCAAAGGGACCTTCACATACATATGCATCATCTTCACCAAAGTTATTAAACATTTCCATTGTTCCTGAATTATTGAAGTCAGATTCTTGAGCAAAATTCATAAGATTAGCACCTTCTGCAGTAAGTTCATTTACATTTGTGACCATGGCCAGGTTTGTATCCCAGGTCCCGATACCATTA
>CAZSTU010000122.1:0-7981 GCA_964609745.1 uncultured Halanaerobiaceae bacterium | reverse complement strand
CACTTAATAAAATAATACCTGTTAGTGATAGAGCAACAACCCGTCCTAGTCTCTGCCAGATATCTCCCCCATAGTCTTCCAGAAGTCCATGTATAACTGCCAGTGAAGGAAAAACCAGAGCTGTGCTTAATGCTATTATTTTGCGCAACATCATTGTTTGCTGTAAAAAATACATTATTCCAGAAACAGTTAAAATTAATATAAAAATCATCCAGGATAAACTATCCGGTATTTTTCTGTTCAATATTCTTTCCAGCAGCCATATTCCAGCCACTCCTCCTCCCAGAGCTATTAATATCAGGGATAATATAGAATTTTGAAAAAAGGAAAAGGGCAGCGATTCACCGGTATTATAACCTTCATTTTTCAGTCTTGTATTTAACTCATCTAAAAATTGTTCATTTAACTCTTTCACACCCACATCTTCTTTGGCTTCTAAAAATGGTTTTAAGTACAGCAAACGGACATTACGTTCACGAGCTGATCTTAAATATCTATCCATAATTTTTTCCGGAGTATATGCTTCCATTTCTCTCTGTTGAATACTATGTACCCGGACCAGATTGTAATTAACCAACCTTCCCAGACTGTTAACACCGCGCTGATTGCCGATAAAAGACTCTATCATTCCCAGCCTTATATCATTATTTTGCAAAAACTGGGCTGTTTCCTCAATACGGTCGGGATAACCGGGTACTTCATTACCTGAAAATATTACAAAGGGAAAGTCTTTATCTTCAGGAAATCTGGAATCAAGGTGTGGTCCCCAGTCTCTGCTTTCAGGTCGAGGTATAACCTGTAACCCGGCACTCTCTATATTTTCTATTAACTCATTATCAAATCCCAGAGACAGGTCAAGATAATCATCCTCCCAGTGGGAGAAAAACACAATAAGTCTTTCACCTTTTTCTTTTTCAGTTTCAATTTCAGTTTTATTTAATTCTATTTCTGCTTCAACACTCTGATTGTCAAGTATATTCTGCCAGTGTTCTAAATTATCTTCAACTCTATTAATAATGGTCTCATCACTTACTACAATAAAAGCAGAATCCCTGCTGTAATCAAACTCTTCAAAAACAGGATCTATACCGGAGAGAATATCTCTTCTCTGTAATTCATTACCCCTGATTATGCGGATAAGCCCACTCTCTTCCAGTGAATCAAGAGTATCTTCAAAAATACCAATTCCCGTTATTCCCTTTTCCTTTAACTCACTAAAAGAAAAGGAGTCTTCCATCTCCTGCAGTTCTCTTAAACTCTCATAATCATAAACAAGGGATAATTCTTTATTGCTGTTTTCAACCTGATAACGCTCATACAAACTATAGGATGCAGTTAACACCGCCAGAACCAGGAGAGCCATGAAAATTTTTTTGCGCACTTTCATCCCACCTTTCCTGCCGATAATCCTCCAGAAATGTGTATTCTATCAGAGCCAACTTTTACCTCCTCTGCTTTCAGAGGGATCTGCAGTTGATCAAAATCAATCACAAACTTCAAATCTTTAAGTATATTTTTTGTGATATATCCTGGCAAACTAATCTCTTCCACCCTGAATTCCTCAGGCGTAAAATTAAGTTTATTTGTCTTATCAAAGGAAAGATCTCCTCCAACCCTTATTTCAAATTTATTATCAAAAACATTAATATAACCTGCCATATTTACTCTATCAGGAGCCAGGTTTATGTCCATACCCTCCAGTTCGGGGTATTTTTCAGACAAATAATTATTTAAAGTAGACTCCTTTATGTGAAAAGTCAGATCAGTATTTTCACCATTAAATTTTTCTCGATTGTAATGGGTATTTTCATATTTAGCATTAATATTTTCAAGTTTAAGTTTTTGAAAAGTAATTGAATCAGCTGTAATATTTAAATGATCAACCCTTTTTTGCAGCAAAATTTCCCAGGCTGGAAAAGAACGAACCTCAACCTGAACGTTCTCGCCAGTATCGACTTCTTCAAATAGTAAATTTTTGATATTCTCTGCAGCCATTCCGGGTAAATAAAGCTGTAAAAGCAAAATTAATAGCAAAAAAAGCAAAACTATTTTTTTCATACCCGGCTCCCTTCTTCACTTTTTTTCCTTAGATATGCTTCTATAAATTCATCCAGATACCCATCCATTACCTTTTCCACATTACCCTCTTCAATACCTGTTCGGTGATCTTTTATGAGATTATATGGATGGAAAACATAAGAACGAATTTGACTGCCCCAGGCAATTTCCTTGTGTTCACCGCGCAACTCATCTATTTTTTCAGCCTGGGCCTCTTTTTTCATCTCCAGTAACCTTGATTGCAGTATTTTCATTGCCATCTGTTTATTTTTATGCTGTGACCTTTCATTTTGACACTGAACAACAGTCCCTGTGGGAAGGTGTGTTATACGCACTGCTGATTCTGTCTTATTTACATGCTGGCCGCCGGCACCGCTGGCCCGATAAGTCTCGATCTTTAAGTCTGATTCATCAAGATCAACTTCAATTTTATTATCCAGTTCGGGCAGCACATCCACAGAAGCAAATGAAGTATGACGTCTGCCGGATGAATCAAAGGGTGATATACGGACAAGACGGTGAACCCCTCTTTCTCCTTTGAGATATCCGTAACTGTATTCACCTTCAACCAGTAACGTAACGCGCTTGATACCGGCTTCATCACCTTTCATAAAGTCAAGCGTTTCAATATCATAATTACTTTTTTCCAGCCAGCGTTCATACATTCTGAGCAGCATTTCTGCCCAATCCTGAGACTCAGTACCTCCCGCCCCGGGATGTATTGAAAGAATTGCATTATTATCATCATATTCACCATTTAATCTGACCTTTAATTCAGCCCTGTCAATTTTATTTTCAAGGTTTTTAATAATGTTTTTAGCTTCATTTCTGGCGGATTCATCGTCTTCTTCCCGGGCCAGTTCCAGATATACTCCAGTTTCCTCTATTTTAGTTTCAATATTATCCAGCATTTTAAGACGGTTTTTTACCCTGTCCAGATCCCGGGCTGTCTCACTCGCCTTTTGATTATCATCCCAAAAACCCGGAGCAGACATTTCTTCTTCCAGTTCACCTTTTAACTTTTTTAATCTATCACAGTCAAAGTAAATCACTCAATTCTTTAAATCTGTTTTTTAAATCTGCGAGTCTGGATTTAAGATCATTTTCCGACATTATTATTACCTCCCACAACATCTTTTATATTTTTTACCACTACCACAGGGGCAGGGATCATTACGCCCCGGTTCCTCCGGTTTAACTATCGGCTGTCTTTTGTTCTGTCCCTGTTTGCTGGATCCTGATTTTTGACTGACTCTGTCCTGCAGAGAACTCTGTTGTTTATACTGCAGACGCTGTTTGAGGATTGGATCTGTATCACGTTTTTTATCTTTGACCTCTATCCTGTAAAGTGTCTTAACTATATCTTCACGTATAGAACTGGTCATCTGCTCAAACATATCAAATGATTCAAATTTATATTCAGTAAGAGGATCTTTTTGTCCATAGGCTCTAAGCCCAATACCCTGTCTTAATTCTTCCATATTGTCCAGATGTGACATCCATTTACGATCTATAACCCGCAGGGCAATATCCCTGCTCAATTTATTAATAAGTTCATCACCAATTTTTTCCTTTTTATCTTCTAAAATTTTCTTTCCTTTTTTCTTTATATATTCTTCTATTTCTTCTCTTTCCATTTCTTCCATTTCAGCTGCTGTAAGATCTACTCCAAAATTCAGCTGCTCGAGATGATGACTTAAGCCCTCCAGATCCCATTCTCCGGGATGGATATCCTGTGACAGATAGCTTTCCATCAAATCATCGACTACCTGTTTCATCATACCCTCTACCTTATCAATTAAGTCATCGCCAAATAAAACCTTGCGTCTCTGTTCATAAATTACCTCACGCTGTTTATTTAATATATCATCATACTGTAAAATTGCTTTACGCAGATCAAAATTACGACCCTCTACCTTCTGCTGAGCCTTTTCCAGTGAACGGCTAATCATTTTGTTTTCAATGGCTTCACCATCATCCATACCCAGTTTATCCATGAGAGAACCAATATTATCAGAGCCAAAGAGGCGCAATAGATCATCCTCAAGTGAAACATAAAATTGTGATGATCCCGGATCTCCCTGCCTACCGGAACGACCCCTGAGCTGATTATCAATTCTCCGGCTTTCATGGCGTTCAGTTCCCAGTACATGCAGACCTCCAAGTTCTTTAACACCTTCTCCCAGTACAATATCTGTACCACGACCGGCCATGTTGGTGGCAATAGTTACACTGTTTTTCTGACCGGCATCTTTGATTATTTCAGCTTCTTTTTCATGATTTTTAGCATTTAAAACATTATGGGGAATCCCCTTCCCTTTGAGAAGTCTGCTCAATTTCTCTGATTTTTCTATATCAACGGTACCTACCAGTACAGGTTGACCTCTTTTGTATCTTTCCGCAATATCTTCAGCTACAGCTTTAAATTTACTTTTTTCATCTTTAAAGACCTTATCCGGCAGTCTCTTACGTCTCAGAGGTTTATTGGTGGGGATAACAACAACTTCCATACCATAAATTTTTATAAATTCTTCTTCTTCAGTTGCAGCTGTTCCCGTCATACCTGCAAGTTTATCATACATCCTGAAATAATTCTGCTGGGTAATTTTAGCAAAAGTCTGGCTGCCTTTTTTGACCTGTACACCTTCTTTAGCCTCTATGGCCTGATGCAGCCCCTCACTAAAACGACGACCCTCCATTATCCTTCCGGTAAATTCATCAACTATTTTTACTTCTCCATCTTTAACAATATAATCCTTATCCTTTTTCATCAGTGTATGGGCCTTCAGGGCCTGATTTAACTGATGGTTTAAACGGATATTTTTATCAGCAAAAAGATTATCAATATTGAGCATATCTTCAACTCTGGCCACACCTTCTTCAGTAAGGCTGACCAGGTTATTTTTTTCATCAAGCTCATAATCCTTACCTTTGACAAGTTTAGGTATCACCCGATTAAATTTACGATAGTCTTTGGTTGACTCCTGTACAGGTCCGGAAATAATAAGGGGAGTTCTTGCCTCATCAATTAGTATACTGTCAACCTCATCCAGTATCGCATAGGGATGGTCCCTCTGTACCACTTTTTCCGAATCATAGGCCATATTATCTCTTAAATAATCAAATCCAAATTCATTGTTGGTCCCGTAAGTAATGTCGGCTTCATAAGCCTTTCTCCGTTCTTCTGCCTTCATTCCATTGAGTATAACACCAACTGAAAGTCCCAGAAATTCATAAATCTGTCCCATCCATTCACTATCACGTTTGGCCAGATAGTCATTAACAGTAACAATATGCACTCCCTGACCGGTAAGTGCATTTAAATAGGCTGGAAGGGTGGCAACTAAAGTTTTTCCCTCTCCAGTTTTCATTTCTGCTATCTTACCTTCATGTAAAACTATTCCACCCATTAATTGAACATCATAATGGCGAAAACCCTCTTCTGTCGACCTCTGGGCTGCTTCCCTGACAACTGCAAAAGCTTCTGGCAGCAAATCATCAAGAGTTTCACCACTTTTAAGCCTTTCTTTAAATTCATCTGTTTTTGCTCTGAGTTCTTTATCCGATAAAGCCTGTATCTTACTTTCAAGGCTATTTATCTCATCAACAATGGGCTGCATTCGATTAAGTTCCCTCTCATTGGGATCTTTAAAAAGATTCTTAATAAATTTAAACATACAAAATCACCTTTTAATAAATATTTTGATACATTAACTAAAGCAAATGTCAGGGTTAATATACCCTGACATTTGCCTGCTTCTATATATTATAACACTAAATGTAATTAAACTCAATAAACTATAGGTAATCTATTTGAACCAGTTAAAAACGGGGTTCTATCAAACCATAGTTCCCGTCTTTTCTCTTATATACCACATTGACCTCTTCTGTATCAGCATTGGAGAAAACGAAAAAATCATGATTTAAAAGATCCATTTGCATACAGGCTTCCTTTACATCCATTGGTTTCATGGCAAATTGCTTTGTTTTGACAATTTTAGGTTCAAATTCTTCTTCCTCAACTTCTCCCACTTCGGGAGAACCATCATTTAATATTTCACGACGTCTTTCCTCAATATATTCTTCTTTATGTTCCTGTTTTTTTTCAATTAATTTGCGGTGAATCCTGGTTTTATATTTATGAATCTGGCGTTCGAGTTTTTCAATTACACCATCAATAGAGGCGTACATATCACCGGTTTCCTCTTCACCTCTAAGAATAATCCCGCTGACAAAGGCAGTAACTTCAATAATATGCCTTTCTTTTTCAACTTCCATAGAAATCTGCACTTCCATGGGTTCTCCCTGAAAATATTTTTCCAGTTTGCCGACTTTTTCCTCTGCATAGTTCTTCAGAGCCGGAGTAACCTCAATATTCTTACCATAGGTCATAATTTTCACCAGTACCACTCCTTTCTACTTTTCTCACCTGTATTATTATTATTCGACAATTAAGCTATGAAATCCTGCCTCTTTATATTTATATTGTATGAAATATTTGTGAAATATAATTACTTTAATTAAAATTTGATTAATTATTTAAACCACAGCAAAGTGTCTAACAATATAAAAAGCCCTGACTACTACAAGCAGCCAGGGCTTTGGTTGTTAATTTAAAGATATACATCTTTACAATTTAACAACATTTTCGGCTTGAGGACCGCGATCTCCTTCTACAATTTCAAATTCTACTTCCTGACCATCTTCCAGACTCTTGAATCCATCTTCTTCAATCGCAGAAAAATGTACAAAAACATCGTCTCCATCTTCTCTTTCAATAAAACCATAACCTTTTTTAGCATCGAACCATTTAACTTTTCCTCTGTAAATCATTTGTTTTAATTCCCCCTAAAAATTGATGCAATGGAACCTGTAATATTAATCCCATCATTATAAATATATCATATCCGTCAGGGCTTGTCAATATCTGCAGTAGCCAGAGTCATAACATAAACTTTTTCTGCCCCACCTTCTATCTTCAAAAGACGGCTGGCCTCAGCAGCCGTAGTTCCTGTTGTAAAAATATCATCAATTAACAATACATTTTTACCCCGGCATTTATTTGTGTCAGTCAGAGTAAAGGCACCTTTGATCAAGCTGCGTCTTTTTTTTACCCCAATATCAAATAAGGGAGGGGTATCTCGCCAGCGCAGCAGACAATTTCTCAAAATTGGTTTAGCCAGTTTGCGCTGTAGTGGTAGTGCCAGCAGTTCTGCCTGATTATATCCTCTTTCCCGATAGCGATTGTTATGAAGGGGAATAGGAATAATGAGATCAATTTGTTTGTTTTTATAAAAATAAAAATAATACTGACATAATAAAGCGGCAAGTGGTTTTATTAAATTTTTTTGTCCTCCATATTTTAATTCCAGCAAAAGGCGGCGCAAAAAACCCTGATATACTGTACCGCCTCTGGCAATATCAAAGGGAGGAGTCATTTCCTGGCAGTCAGCACAGAGAGGGTCAAGGACCGGTTGAAAATTGCTGATCTTTCTCCCACATAATTGACAGTAAAATTTCACAAATTCAATTTTACTCAAACAATGCTGACATATCCCGGGAACTTCATAATAATTGAGGTCACTACCACAGACCTGACATTTTAAAGCTTCAGGATAAATAAAGTCAAGCAACCGTTTCTTTAACCCCATTTATCCCACCACATCTTTTAAATTATAATTATTTCTAATATCTTCTATCTTCTTTCTGGCCCGCTGCAGGGCATTATCAACGGTCTTAATATTAACATTTAGTATCTCTGAAATTTCCTGATATGATTTACTGTCAAGATACTGCATAAAAACCTGTCTTTCCAGTTCAGTCAATTCCTGTTTGATATCCTCAAAAATCCTCTTCAATATCTCTCTATATATAAATTGTTCTTCTAGATTCTCATCCTTATCAGGTAGTATTTCGGTAAAAC
>CAZSTU010000121.1:0-7984 GCA_964609745.1 uncultured Halanaerobiaceae bacterium | reverse complement strand
ATATTATTATTTATTACATATTTATCAAAAAATTCCTTCTTATACAACAAAAAAACTGCCAGTCATAAAACTGACAGAAATATTATATCAACAAAACAGACAGATTTTCTATAACTACTCAACTTTCACATCAATAAAATATAAATTTAGCTCTAAGATCTACCATAAATGTAATCTCTTCGGTTTTAGTCTGTGACATCATCTTTTCAGATTGTTCCTGACCGGCACCGAGAGGTATAATTCTTTGATTGAAATTATCATTAATATCTAACTCCTCTAGATGATATTCATTATATCCAAGATTATTAGCAGTATTATCGGCTTTAGCCTCCAACTCAGTCAGAGCCTTTTTAATTGCCTTATTTCTGGCCTTTTCCGAATTAGTTAATTGATATTCAAGACTTGATATATAATTAGCACCAATATCTACTACTTTTTTAATAATCTCACCACTTTTTTCAGGTTTCTCATAGTTAATATTTATCAAATGCTGAACAAGATAATTTACATTTTCTACTTCATCCTTTTTATTATCTTCAGGAAGCGGTTTAACCTGATAATCCACTGTATTGTAACTTAAATTATCCTGTTCTTCCAGATATGATTTAATTTCTTCCATTTTCCTTTCTCCACTTTTAATAAGCTCATTTAAATCATCTCCCTTCTCATTAACTCCCATGGTTATCTGTACAGAATCTGCGGGAAATTTAATTTCAGTATGATGATTTAATGAAACAGTACTTTCTTTAAAATTCATACCCTTCTGGGGAAAAAATACAATATAAACCGCCAGTAAAATTACCAGACATAAAGCAAGCAGATACCATATTTTACCTTTCATCTTAAGTATCACTCCCGACTAAATTTTTAATTTTTTCCATCCTCCCTTTTTAAAACGATGGAAGACATAACTACCCCTCATTGTCCAGTCAATTACCATTGCCATCCAGGCACCTACCAGCCCCCATTCAAATACATTAATAAATATATAAGCCATACCTAAACGTCCAACCCAGCTGGAAATAGCTGTACTATAAAATACTGACTTTGTATCACCTGCGCCTCTCAAAGCACCAGCAAAAATAAATTGGGTACCCATGGGGATTTGGGCAAGAGAGATTATTCTTAAATTACGAGCTCCCAATCTAATTATTTCAGGGTCCTCTGTATAAAGTCGTACCAAATATTCAGGAAAAACAAGAAATATAACAGCCATAAATCCCATTATATATGCACCTATTTTCCAGGATTCATAGGCACTCTCTTCTGCCTGCTCTGGCTGTTTGGCACCCAAATTCTGGCCAACCAGGGTGGTAGCAGCTACTGCCATTCCAAAACCTGGCATATAAGACAGAGATTCAGTATTAATTGCAACCTGATGTGCTGCAAAAGAAAGTGTCCCAAGCCCTGCCACTAGACGGGCATAAAATATCTGAGCCACTCTCATTACAAATTGTTCCATGGCAGCAGGCAGCCCTACCTTTAATACTCTTTTAACTAATGAAAGATTAACTTTGAAAAAATTCCTGGTATGAATCTTTACTACTGATTTTTCTCTAAAGACATGTGAAATTACCAGCATACCGCCAATGGCCCTTGCTCCACTTGTAGCTATAGCGGCCCCCATAAAACCAAGTTCTGGAGCTCCAAATTTACCAAATATTAATGTATAATTGCCTATAACATTAAGAGCATTTATTAATATATTAATTTTCATGGGGGTCTGAGTATCACCTGCTCCCCTGAGAGCTGCAAAAATCATAAAACTCATAAACATAAAATACAAACCCGGGGCCATAACTTTTAAATACAGTGTCCCCAGTTCTATAACTTTAGTCTCGGCCCCCATCAAAGTTATAATATTTTCAGCAAAAATGTAATATACACTTAAAATCAAAACTGCCAGAACACTACCAATCAAAAAAGACTGCTGTAAAACTTTTCCTCCCATTTTTTCTTCCTTTGCCCCAATAAAACGAGCTACTAGTGCTGTCGTTCCCACACTTATAGCGGCAGCAAAAGCCTGAACAAGTAATAATGGTTGAAAGGAAAGTCCAATAGCTGTTATTGCAGCAGCACCCAGACGTCCTACCATCATCATATCTACTATTTTAGTTAAGGTCATTAATGATCTTTCAGCAATAACAGGCCAGGCTAGTTTCAAAATTATCTTTTTTGTAGAATCTGCTTCAACAATTTCCTCTTTTATCTCATCTTTT
The DNA here is from genome assembly GCA_964609745.1 of uncultured Halanaerobiaceae bacterium. Taxonomy (GTDB): domain Bacteria; phylum Bacillota; class Halanaerobiia; order Halanaerobiales; family DATFIM01; genus CAZSTU01. The sequence continues at coordinate 5,765 of CAZSTU010000121.1, read as the reverse complement.
CCCTTTTTCCCTATTTCCACGGGTTAACCCCACCTTCACAACTTTATCTAAGTATGAATATACACAAATTGGATAATTATAATTTTTTTATTACTGCTTTTATTTTATATATATTTCGTTATAAAAATGTAATATCCTTCCCGTAATAATTAAAAATTTTAAATTAAGAGTTTACAATATAAATTATTCATTATTCATTATTTTTTGACAGGCAGGACAGATCCCATATAACTCTACATCATGTCTGATGACTTTATATTTTGTCACTTCCATGATTTTTTCTTCATATTCTTTTAGAGGACATTCTATTTTTTTTATTTCTCCACATTTTATACATATTAAATGCTGATGATGATCCATATTTAGTTCATACTTTTTTTCCAAATCTGCAAAGTTTAATTTTTTTAAAATTCCTGCTTCTTTAAATTTATTAAGATTGCGGTATATAGTAGAAAGACGTACAGTACTATTTTTATCTTTTAATCTTTTACCAATTTCACTGGCAGTTAATGGTTTATCAGCTTCATATAATTCTTTTAAAATATTTAATCGCTGATTTGTCACTTTTAAATTATTGTCACTTAACATATTGTTTAAAGTTTTTAAATAATTACTCATAATTTTTTCTCCCTAAACTAATTTTTTTTATCAAAATTAGACCAAAATATGTTCCAGCAGCTAATAAAATAATTGCTGCTCCTGAAGCAATATCTAGATTATAAGATATTATTAAACCAAGCAAATTAAATAAAATACCAAAAGCAATAGAAGCTACCATCATAAATTTCAGATCATCTGTATATAAGCGAGCTATTGAAGCGGGCGCCGTTAGTAATGTTATAGCCAGTATGATACCAACTACCCTAATAATCACAACAATACTTAACGCAATCAAAATAAACAAAAAGTAATCCATTAATTTTATGTTGACTCCCTTAACTTTAAGAAATTCTTCATCAAAAAGGTATGCTTTCCAGTAATTAAAAAATGACATTATAAAAAACAAAACAAAGACTGTTATCACAAATATATACCTGAGATCAAGGCTAGAAACTGTTAAAATATCTCCAAAAAGATAGGTGGTTAAATCAGGTGGATAACCAGGCATAAAGGAAATGAACAATATTCCAAGAGCCATACCCACAGACCAAAATATTCCAATTAAAGCATCAGAATTGGTGCCTGTATTTCTTCTAATACCAACTATAGCTGCAGCAGATATTATTGCAAAAAGTAATCCTCCAATAATTGGCTCAATCTGCAGATAGTATCCCAGACCAACCCCACCAAAAGAGGTATGAGCTATACCTCCGCTCATCATTACCAAATTTTTTTCAACAATTATAGTGCCAATTATCCCACAAATTATGCTGGCCATAATTGCACTATATAAAGCATTTTGCAAAAAATTATACTGAAATAAACTATCTATCACTTTTTTATTCCTCCTCATGTGTTGCCAAAACTCGATGTGGTATACCATGTGCGAGCAATTCTACAGGACATCCATAAACTTTTTTCACAGTATCACTATCCAGTTCTTTATCATCATGATAAAATAATTCCTGATTTAGACAGGCTAAACTGTCAAAATAACTGGAGACTGCTGTAAGATTATGTGTAACAACAATAATTGTAATATTTTCATTTAGCTCTACCAGCATTTCATATATATTACTGGTAGAAGAACTATCAAGACTGGCTGTAGGTTCATCCAATAATAATAATTCAGGCTCAGTCATTAAAGCCCTTGTAATCAAAACCTTTTGTAGCTGACCTCCTGAAAGCTGCCCTATTTGCTTATCTTTTAAATTATATATACCCACCTTTTTCATTAAATCTTTTGCCTTATCTTTTTTTATATTATTGTAAGTGTAAAAAGGTTTAAATTTTTTATTTATTCCTCCCATCAGTACTACATCAAAAACATTTATAGGGAATTTTTGATCAAAATTTGAAGCCTGAGGCACATAACCAATAGAAATATTTTCACTTTTTACTCCTTTTTTGGAGTAAAATAAAATTTGCCCTTTATCAGGCTCTAATAATCCTGCAATCACTTTAAGCAGGGTGGTCTTACCACCGCCATTGGGGCCTATTATACCTAAAAATTGATTCCTATTGACACTAAAATTAATATTTTTGAGGGCAATCTGATTATTATAATATACAGAGACATCACACAACTTCAGCTGTTTTTTATTTCTTACACTCATTCAATAAAAAGCCTCCTTTACTTTTTGCAAATAATTTGCAACTACTTTTGATATTATATTAATTATAAGTAATATTGTCAAATTTTACTACAACACCCTTGCAATCCTCAAAACTTTGTTATATTCTAAATAAAGAAGAAATTACGTGATGAATTATTATAAGTAAATAAATAAGGGGTTTGATCACATGTTAAATATTGATAAAAATGACATAAAGAAAAAAAGAATAATGAAAATATTTATTAACTCAACTACAGAAGTAATTGAGAAAGAAGGAATAGAAAATGTCACAATAAGAAAAGTAGCAGATATTGCGGGCTATAATAGTGCCACTCTCTATAATTATTTTGACAACTGTAAGCAACTTGTCTTCTTTGCCGCAACAAACTTTATAAGTGAGTATGTGGAGGAAATGCCAGAATATATTGAAAAAGGAGAAAATACCCTGCAAAAACTCCTCTTAATGTGGGAATGCTTTTGTCTGCACACTTTTCGAAAGCCTAAAATTTATTATGCAATATTTCAGGAAGATGTTGGAGAAAAACCTGAAAATCTAGTTGAATTATATTATAAAATATTCCCGGAAGAGTTGAAAGATGCACCTGAAGAACTTGTTCCAATGCTACTTGAATCCCGCTTATCTCGTAGAGCTGAAATTGCAATGCAACCCTGTATTGAAGAGGGTTATTTTGCTGCAGAAGATGAAGAAGAAATAGATGAAGCAATACGACTTATTTATCATGGAATGCTTTCACTTGTTATAAATAATAGGGTTGATTTCACACCGGAAGAAGCCACCAAAAGATGTATGAAACATATAAAAAGTGTTGTAGATCAATATAAGCTTTAATTTTCTCTATTTGCTTAAACAAAAAAACGGTCCATACCTGGACCGTTTTTTTGATAATCTTATATAATTTTTTAAAAGGGCTCTCCCAGGGAGAGCCTAATTATATTAATATACATTCATATCTTCCTGTTCGTGGTAATGCTCCTTGATTTGGGCAAGGTCCTCCTGTCGTAAAGCTTTTACAACTGAAACCATGGAGGCAAGCATTACAAAAGCAAAGGGAAAGGCAGATACAATAGATGCTGTCTGCAGCATCTCCAGCCCACCGGCCATTATCAGTGCTATAGCAAGACCTGACTGTATAAGACCCCAGGTAACCTTTCTTTGAGTGCTCGGATTGAGGTCTCCTTTAGAGGACATCATACCCAAAACAAATGTGGCTGAATCTGCAGATGTAATAAAAAATGTAGAAAGCAAGATTACTGTGATAAAGGAAATAATAGAACCAATTGGGTAGTTTTCCATCACAACAAATACTGCTGTAGACGTACTTTTTATAGCATTTCCGGCAACCTCTGTGCCTGTATTTATACCCAGAGTACCAAAAATAGCAAACCATGCCAGTGAGGCCAGAGTTGGAGCCATCAGAACTCCACCTACAAATTCTTTAATTGTCCTGCCGCGAGAAATTCGGGCAATAAAAGTACTAACAAATGGTGCCCAGGCAATCCACCATGCCCAGTAAAATATAGTCCACGACCCAAACCAGGAATCGCTGGATATACGGAAACTTTCTCTTACCAGTGAACTAAAATACATTCCTACCCCATTTGTTAAATTATTTATTATCATAACTGTAGGACCTACAATTATGCCTATTATCATCAAAACCGCACCAAGAGTAATATTACAATTAGACAAAAATTTAATACCTTTGTCAATGCCGGTGATTGCTGAAATCATAAATAATAATGTTATAATACCGATAACCAGTAAGCGAACCAAATTTGTTTCCGGTACCCCAAATAAATAGTTTAACCCACTGGTCATCTGCAGAGTAGCCAGTCCTAAAGATGTTGCAACACCACCTACTGTGGCAAAGATAGCCAGTATATCAACGAATTTACCCAGGCCTCCATTTGCTCTTTTTTCACCAATTAGAGGCACAAGTATACTACTCATCAGTCCCGGTCTATCCTTTCTAAACTGCATATAGGCGAGTGCCAGAGCAAGAATAGAATAATTTGCCCAGGGATGTAAACCCCAATGAAAAAATGATTTCTCTATAGCAAATTCAGCAGCTGCAGCAGTTCCTCCTTCCATTCCCAGAGGATTCACAAAATGATTTAACGGTTCTGCAACTCCCCAAAAAACAAGTCCAACACCCATACCTGCACTAAATAACATGGCAAACCAGGAAATTGTGCTAAATTCGGGTTTTTCATGATCTTTTCCAAGTTTAATTTTACCATATTTACTAAAGGCAATCCATATAGCAAATATAACAAAAATACTCATGGTAATTAAATAAAACCAGCCAAAGTTGCTTATAAGGAAGTTAAAAGCAGAATTAGCAGCAGTTGCAAAGCTTTGTTGAAATAAAATTCCCCAGAGAACTATGGCAAAAACTATAATGAGAGATATATAAAAAACTGGATTTTTTTCTCTTTTTCTATTATTAGTTTTTTCCATTTCATTCCACCCCTATAATAATTATTATAATTTATCATATGTTAAAAAATTCTCAAATTGTGATAAAAGGTAACTATAATTTTCTAAAAATTCAACAAATACATCCCCCTCCTGTTAGGAGGGGGTAAATTGCTTAAATTTTAAACTTCAAAAACTGTTTGATCATCAATTTCTGTGGTAAGAGCATCAAGTGCTACTCCTACTCTGTGATATCTTTCTTTCCACTGTTCTTCCTTACTTGTTGAAGGATCTCCCAGTGGATATGGTATAGATATAGTGGGTACTATTCTATTAGCCCCTACACTGGTTGCTACCGGAATCAGATTTGCCATTTGAACTATAGTTATACCTTCCCTTTCAATTTCTTTCACCATTGTTGCACCGCAACGTGTACAGGTGCCTCAGGTAGAGGTTAGTATAACTGCCTGAACATTAGCCTCTTTAAGCTCTTCTGCTATTTCTTGACCCATTCTGGCTGCCTCACCCTGGGTAGTTCCAGTACCAACTGTAGCATAAAAATATTCATGTAATTTACCTATTTTACCTTCTTCTTCGAATTTACGCATAGCATCTAACGGTACAACCCTGTTGGGGTCCTCATCAGCAGCAGCTGGATCATATCCAGCATGTATGGTTCTAAATCCATCTGCTTCTCTATTATATAACTTATCCAGATCGGAAATGTTATATTTACCCCATCTGGTAGCAGATGCAGATTGAATATTATCGGGATTATCAACTGGTACAATTCCACCTGAAGTTACCAGAGCAACTTCTGCTTTACTGAGGTCCTCAATAGGTGGGGCTATTTCAACCCTGTCTAATTCAGGTATGGGAAGCTCACTTTCAAAATCTTCTCCATTCACCTTTTTCAATAGCATTTCAATAGCTCTATCAGCAGCTGGAGTCTCATCTTCCAGCCAATACTGATGCCTTATACCTCTTTTAAAATAACCTTCTTCATCTGCAGAAAGCAGTTTTTCACCATTGAGAATTTTGTTACCAAACTCCACCATTTTTTGCACATTTTCTTTCATTTTGGCTGCACTGGCCCCACCGGGGAAGAT
>CAZSTU010000120.1:0-8001 GCA_964609745.1 uncultured Halanaerobiaceae bacterium | reverse complement strand
TCCTCCTGACCTGAATACATATTTGTGATATTTTTAATAAATTACCTTATTAATATATTCAATAAAATATTATGATTCCCTGCAGAAAAATTTTCTAAATTAAAAAGGAGAAAAGGTTAGTTCCTTTTCTCCCGTATATAAATTATCCATTTTTAAGATCTTTTATCCGGGCTTCAATATCCCTTTGCTCTTTTTTTAGTTTTTCTTTATAACTTTCAAGTTCCTCTACTTCTTCCTCCTTTGAAATATAGTTTTTGTTGCTACCATAGCCACGGTAATTTTCAGAACAGCAGCCGGATCTTTTACTTCTGTAGGCTTCGAGACGGTGGTAGGGTCCACACATTTTTACATACCTCCCTCTAGTAATAAAAATATGATACTATTGATAAATCATCACTAGTAATATTATATAAATATTTGTGTTTGTTGTCAAGAATATCGGCTTGTATTTAATAATTAAAGATTATAGCCAGGTATAATTGAAAGTTAACAGCAATTAAAGGCATGAAAGATCAAAAAATGTTTTGACAAAAATTTTGAGTATTTTGAGTATAAAGTTAGCAATAAAATATGATATTATTTTTTGAGACAGGTTTTACTGCCTCTTTAATTTGAGGTATATAACACAATATGAAATAATAAAGGGTATATAAGGGTGAGAATAGTTTGATAAAATACAAAATGTGTAATATAATATAATCAGAGTTTTTTTATTATTATATGAGAAAAATTATTATTATTAAATATTGGTTAATCTTTTTAAAGTTTGATTAGTAGAGTATGAGAGGAGCGAAAGTATGAGATGGGTAAAATAAATTATGCCACTCCTGCTGAAATAGAAGAGGTTTTTGTAGATGCGCGCAAAGCTTTTGACAGCTGGTCACAAAAAAGTATTAAAGAAAGATTGTATTACATGAAAGAAATAAGGGAATTACTTGTGGGAAAGATGGATTACATAATTAATAAGATAAGTTATGATACCGGAAAGGTCAGGACAGAGGCTTTGATGAGTGATCTTTTGCCTGTACTTGAATTGATTAAATATTACGAAAAAAATGCAGAAAAAATACTTGGGGAAAGGTCAAAAAAGACTCCAATTTATTACTGGAGAAATCGGGCCTATCTGCAGTATTCTCCCCTGGGGGTGATTGCAGTTATCTCACCCTGGAACTATCCCCTGCAACTGGCATTGATACCGACTCTGACAGCTGTGATTGCTGGAAATGCAGTTGTTTTAAAACCTTCCGAATTAACTCCACTTGTGGGGGAATTAATAAGAGAGTTTCTTTTAGAAACCTCCCTGCCGGAAAATGTTGTACAGATTGTACAGGGTGAAAAAAAAGAGGTGGAAAAAATAATTGAAGAAGGGCCGGATAAGATTTTTTTTACCGGTAGTACTGCCACCGGAAAAAAAATTATGAAAAAGGCTGCCGACAAAATGATACCGGTACAACTGGAACTTGGGGGAAAGGATCCCATGATTGTTACTGCTGATGCTAATTTTGAGCGGGCAGTTCAGGCGGCAGTTTATGGTGCCTTCTCTAACAGCGGTCAGCTCTGTGTTTCCATAGAGCGTTTATATATACAGGAAAAAATATATGATGACTTTGTAGAAGAGGTGAAAGAAAAAACCCTTAAATTGAGGTTTGAAGGAGAGTATGACGCAGAATTGGGTCCAATCATACACCCGGAGTTAATTGGCATGATAAAAAAACAGGTAAAAGATGCTCTAAAAAAGGGGGCAGAATTGTTAACAGAGTTGAAAGAAGAGGGTAATTATCTACACCCAATTTTATTGAAAGATACAGACCATAAGATGCTGGTTATGCAGGAAGAATCCTTTGGACCCATTCTACCCATGATGAAATATAAGAGTATAGAGGAAGCGGTGGCCCTTGCCAATGACTGCCGTTATGGGCTTAATGCCAGTGTCTGGAGTGAGAATCTCAATAAAGCAAAAGATATTGCTTCCCGGCTGGAGACGGGCAACTGTTATATAAATGATGTGGTAAAAAATATTGGTAATCCCCATTTGCCCTTTGGGGGGATCAAGGATAGCGGTTATGGTAAATACCACGGGGAAGCAGGGCTAAAAAATTTTTCTCATGAGAAAGCGGTTATGGTCAATAAATCGCGTTTTTCCCGTGAGGTAAACTGGTTTCCCTACAGTCACAGAAAATATCAAACTGTTAAATATATGATCAAATCTCTTTTTTCCGGGGATTCATACCTGCAGAAAATAAAATATTTATTGAAACTCATACCTTACCTCTGGAGTGGTGAAGATGATTAAGTTTTTTCAGGTCACCCCTTTTAGTGTTATATTTTATCTAATTACAGTTTTCTGGTTACTTGAGTTTATATTTTTTGCTGACAGAACTGACAGTAAAGATGGTAAACGGACTTTTATTTTGATACTTTCCGGGATTATATTAAATTTGCTTATAGCTATAGTACTTGCTGTTTTTAAAATAACTCAGTTACCGGGGAGAACTGGTGATATTTTTAGTTATGGCGGTCTTGTGATTTATGTATTGGGTCTGGCTGTCAGATATTCGGCCATTATTTCCCTTGGCAGTAATTTTAACAGAAAAATCGAGATAAAAAGAGAGCAGACTCTGGTAAGTAGTGGGCTATATCGCTGGATACAACATCCCTCCTATCTGGGACTTATATTATTGACTGCAGGTGCTGTTGCTGCTATCGGAAATTTACTGGGTACTGTTATTGCCTTTTTGAGTATGACGGTAATTGTTTTGAGGAGGATTAAAGAGGAAGAAATGATGATGAGAGACAGACTGGGTGAAAGATATCTGTCCTGGCAGAAAAAACGGTACAGACTTTTTCCGTTTATTTACTAGAAGGGAGTTAAAAGATAATGAATAATGAGAAAAAAGTAATTATTATTGGTGCCGGTCTGGGAGGAATTTCTGCAGCTGCATATTTAAGACAGGCAGGATATGAGGTGGAGTTAATTGAAAAAAATGATCACCCGGGGGGAAAATTAAATGAGCTAAAAACAGAGGGTTTTACCTTTGATCTGGGACCATCAATCGTTACTTTACCACATATTTTTGCCGACCTGTTTGCTGCAGGGGGTAGGGATTTTTATGAGGAAGTTGATGTGGAAAAATTGGACTTACAGTGGCGCTGTTTTTTTCCTGATGATACGGTGATTGACCTTAACGAGGATCTGGAAAAAATGCTTGATAATCCTGCTGTGGATAAAAATGACCTTTCAGAACTTAAGGATTATATGGACTACAGTAAAAATTTATATGAGCTGACTGATAAAGGATACTTTGCTGAAGGTGTGGATACATTATGGGAAGTTATTAAATTTTACGGGTTAAAGGATCTGCTTTTTGGTTTTGATTATTTTTCTACAATGCATGATGGTGTAAAAAAGAGGGTGAGTAATCCCTATTTAGTTGATCTTCTGGATTATTTTATTAAATATGTTGGCTCATCTGCCTATGATGCTCCTGCTGTGTTGAACTTACTGGCCTATATTCAGCATGAATTTGGTCTCTGGTATATTAAAGGTGGACTTTACAATATGGGCCGTGCCCTGGAGAATATGCTGGATGAAATTGGAGTTAAGATCAGATACAAAAGTGAAGTAAAAAAACTGCTTACAGAGGGAAAGGTAGTAAAATCAGTAGTACTGGATGATGGTAGTGAGATAAAAGGTGATATTATAGTTTCCAATATGGAGGTTATCCCCACCTATCGAGATCTTCTGGGAGAGAGTGAAAATTTTCTTTCCAGTTATGATAAGTTTGAACCGGCCTGTTCTGGTCTGGTTTTACACCTGGGGGTAGATAAGGAATACCCTCAACTCAGCCATCACAATTTCTTTTTTTCCGGAGATTCCAAAAAGAATTTTGCCCAGATATTTCAAAAGAAGGTGCTTCCAGAAGATCCCACCATCTATCTGGTAGCTTCCACCCGTACAGATAAAAGGCAGGCTCCTGCAGGCTGTGAAAATATAAAGGTATTGCCCCATATCCCCCACCTTCAGGACCAAACTTTTACAGAGGATGAATATGATCAGTTAAGGGAAAGGGTTCTGGACAAACTGGAAAATATGGGATTGACCGATTTGAGGCAGCATATAATTGTTGAGGACCGCTGGACACCGGAGGATATTAAAGAAATGTATATGTCAAACAGGGGAGCAATATATGGTGTGGTCTCTGACCGTAAGAAAAATAAGGGTTTTAAGGCTCCCAAGGAGAGTGAGAAATATAATAATCTCTTTTTTGTGGGGGGGAGTGTTAACCCGGGGGGCGGAATGCCCATGGTGATTTTATCCGGTAAACAGGTAAGTGAAAAAATAAAATCAAAATAAAACTTAGATAATAAGGAGGAGAGAAAATGAAAGTTGGAGTTATTGGTGCCGGACCGGGAGGTCTGGCTACAGCTATGCTTTTAGCTCACCGTGGTTTTGAGGTGGAGATACTGGAAAAAGAAAATAAAGTTGGAGGAAGAAATGCGGCTATAGAAAAAAAGGGTTATACCTTTGATATAGGTCCAACCTTTTTTATGATGCCCTTTATACTGGAAGGCATATTTGCTGAAACAGGCAGAGATTTACATGATTATGTTGAGCTTAAAGCACTTGATCCGTACTATCAGTTGGTTTACACTGATGGTAAAAAATTAAAGCCCGGACCAGATCCAGAAAAAGTTAAAAAATCAATTGCGGAGTTTAATCCTGATGATATGGATGGTTATGATGAGTATATGCGTGATAACCGCAAAAAAATGCAGCGGACACTGCCGGCTCTGCAGAGACCCTATCATAAATTTTATCATTTATTGAGTTCTGAGGTTTTAAATTTACTGCCTGTATTAAGGCCGTGGGAGAGTCTCTGGGACAATCTCGGCAATTACTTTTCCAATGATAGGGTTAAAGTTGGTTTTACCTTTCAATCTAAATATCTGGGGATGTCTCCCTATAATTGTCCTTCTCTTTTCAGTATTTTGCCCTATACAGAATATGAGTGGGGTGTCTATCATGTTATGGGTGGCTTAAATAAACTGGCAGAGGCCATGGCAGAAGTTTTTCAAGAACTTGGGGGTCAAATTTTTCTAGAAAAAGAAGTAGAAGAAATTGATGTTGTCAATGGTTCAGCCAGGGGATTAAGGATGAAAGATGGAGAGTACCGTCAATATGATGAAATAGTAATGAATGCTGACTTTGCCTGGGGAATGAAAAATTTAATCCCTGATACAAAAAGAAGAAAATATACAGATCAAAAACTGGCTAAAAAAAGGTATTCCTGTTCTACCTTTATGCTTTATCTGGGTGTGGATAAGGTATATGACCATCTTTTGCATAATAATGTATTTATTGCAGAAGACTACAAGAAAAATTTTATGGAAATAGAGGACAAAAAGGTATTATCTAAAGATCCTTCCTTTTATTTGCAAAATCCTTCAGTAACTGATTCCAGTCTGGCACCTGAAGGACACTCAACACTCTATGTTTTAGTACCGGTGGCCAATCTTAAATCAGAAATTGACTGGAAAAAAGAAGCCGGTAGTTTCAGGCAGACAGTAATTGAGATGTTGAAAAAAAGAGCTGGAATGGAAGATATCGAAGAACACATTAAATATGAAAAGATGATTACTCCTTTAGACTGGCAGAAAAATTTAAATGTCGGATTTGGAGCGACATTTAATCTTGGCCATAACTTGACTCAGATGCTTTATTTCAGACCCCGAAATAAATTTGAGGAAATTGACAATATGTGGATTGCCGGTGGAGGAACCACTCCCGGCAGCGGTTTGCCTACAATTTATGAGTCAGGCAGGATTACGGCCAATGTGATGTCAGAGAAATATAATATTAATTTTGAGGCTGATTATGAAGAAGAGGAAGAATATTCTCTGGGTAAGTAAATAAATAATAAGAGAAGATAAGAGTAATAAACCCTGAATTCTCGTGGATTCAGGGTTAAATACTTTAGTCTTTTTTTGCCCTTACTTCATCCAGGTAATTATAAATTGTATAGCGTGATACATTAAGTTCCTGAGCCAGGGTATTTATAGTATCTTTTATACTGAATGCGTTATTTTCATCAAGATATTCCACAATTTTTAATTTATCTTCCTTTGTCAGTAGGTGAACCGGTTTATCGACTTCTTCCAGACTATTTTGGATGACTATTTCCAGAAAGTCTTCCACATCTTCCGGAAATTTATCCCTGAGTGATTTTTCTTCTTCTATATCAGATAATTCATTGAGAAACTTCTGGGCAATTTTTATATTTGTTAGGTCAATATTTATACAAAATGCTCCAATAATTTGATTATCATCATCCCTTATGAGGATGGTTGATGATTTCAGCGGCCGACCTTCTTCAGTTTTGATGACATAGTTGAGAACCATATCTTCATCTTCTTTTATGGAATTCAACATATTTTTTAGAAGTTCGGGAGCCTTATCTCCAACTTTGCGGTCACTTATGTGTGAGTTTTCAATGGCTACAATAGAAGCTTCACGGGTCATATCGTGTAAGACAATTTCAAAATGTTTGCCAAGGGTTTTCCCCAGACCCTTTACTACAGGGATAAAAGATTTTAACTCTTTTTTTATATTGTTATCGGCCATTTTTTATCCTCCTTGATAAAGGCTTATATTCTCTATTTTTAATTAAACAGAAGTCCTTCTATTATTATAATTTAAAAATCATTAAAAATCAATTTTTTGAAAATTATATGAAATTAATAACAATAATTAATATTGATCATAGGCTTAAAATTTCTATAGTATATTAAAATTTTTTAAGCTTACTTGATAAATTGTAAATGATATATTATAATAAATTAAAACTGTTATTTAACATCTATTTATAGTTAAGTGAAAAGTTTTTTAAAAATTAATAAAAATTAAATAAGGGTATAGTAATTCAATACTTTAGGAGGGGATTAATAGTGAAAACTGCTCTGCACGGAAAGGACTTTATTACTTTACAGGAATGGGATAAGGAGGAAATTGACACTTTACTTGAAGTATCTTTTGACCTCAAGAAAAAATTTGCCATGGGAGTAGATACACCATATTTAAAATACAAGACGGCAATGCTTATGTTCTTTGAGCAATCCACCCGAACCAGAAATTCCATGGAAGCAGGACTGGCTCAGCTGGGAGGTCATGCTAATTTTCTGGATACCAGCACCATGCAGGTATCTCACGGAGAAGTAGCCAAGGACACCGGGGTTATTCTCGGCAGTTACGGTCATGCCATTGCCTGCCGCAACTGCAACTGGAAGGAAGGTAATCAGTATCTGCGAAATATGGCCAAACATGCTAATGTACCGATTTTGAGCTTACAGGATGACCTCTATCACCCCATGCAGGGACTGGCAGACCTGATGACAATTGTGGAAAAGAAAAAGAAACAAGAAATCTTAAAGTTTCTGTAATCTGGGCCTATGCTACCAGCCATAAAAAGCCCATATCTGTTCCCGTAACTCAAGTTTTACTCTTCCCCCGTTTCGGAATGGATGTTACTCTGGCTTATCCTGAAGGGTTTGAATTACCGGACTGGGTAATCGAGCAGGCCCGGGAGAATGCCAAAGCACATAATGGAGATCTGACCATTACCCATGATATGGATGAAGCCTATAGTGAAGCCGATATAGTTATTCCCAAAAATTGGGGAAGCTGGGTCAGTGGAGCCGGAAAAAAAGTTCTGGAAGCAAACAAAGACTGGAAATGTACCGAGGAAAAGATGGCCCTGGCCGATGATGAGGTAATGTATATGCACGCCTTACCTGCGGATAGAGGTAATGAAGTAGAAGATTCTGTTATTGATGGACCGCATTCTATAGTATATGATGAAGCTGAAAACAGACTTCACACCGCTAAAGCTGTTATGACAGTGACTATGGGCGGTAAAGGTTAATAAAAAGTAGTTAAAGTAAATAAAAAGCAAGGAGGTATACCCTGTGGATAAAAAAGATCTGGCTAAAAAAATAAAGGAAAAA
>CAZSTU010000119.1:0-8111 GCA_964609745.1 uncultured Halanaerobiaceae bacterium | reverse complement strand
TTTTTATTTTTTCACTTTTTCCGGCGATGTCTCTAAAAGTATAATCGGCCTTATGTCCTTTATTAATTAATTGAGCTCTCAAGCGCTGTTGACGTTCTTCTGTATTAATATATTTTTTTATTACAGCAACAGCTCCATAAGTTGTTTTATATTTTCTTATCGGTTCTAAAGTCAATACCACATCCCAGTCATTAATTTTAATGATTTTTTCATTAATTGAATCACTTTGTCTTAATACTTTTTCAAAGGGAATTTCCGGTATTAATTTTTGAGCATCTTTTCCTATTAATTTTCTCTTTGATCTTTCCAGAATTTTTTCTGCCCTTTCATTAATTGAATTGATTATTCCGGCAGAATTTACACTTATCAATCCTACATCCAGTAAATTCAATACAATATCCAGCTGGCTTTCCAATCTATTAGTTTTACCCATGAATTTTTCCAGACCAAAACTGGAAGGTACAATCCTTTCAAGATAATCTCTAAAATAAGGTTCATCAAGAATATCACTTAAATCGAATTTAACAATAATATCCATAATAGTACTGATATCTAAAACTCTATCACCAATATCAATTATTTCCTCAACCATTTCCGGAACATATTCAACTTCTCCGGGAGTAATGGCCAAATTTATATCAGGTATTTTATTTATTTCCGGATATACAGGTGTTAATCTTAAATGACGTACCCCTAACTTATATATAGTGGATACTGTATTAACAGCAGTATTTATTGAGGCATTAACCAGCATAGCTCTGGTACCTGAGCTTAAATTCTTTAATTTTTTAAGGCCTTTCTTGGTTATTGTCCTATTAATAACAATAATTTCATTTCCATCCTGTATACATTCATTAACCTTTTCAAATTTTGCTGTATCAGTAATTAAAACAAGATCAGAATTAATCATTAAGGGAACATTATCTCTTTCAAAACAGCACTTGTTTATATTTATATAATCACCGAATAAATTCTTTAATTCTTCATATTGAAAATCAGCAGTATTTGTGTGTTCAGCAACTATTGTAATATTATTTTTATTCATAAATACCTCCACTTTATCCATGATATAAATTTAAAAATGACACCATCTGGTAATATATTTTGTTTATTAAACATTTTCAACAAATTGTATCTTTAAACCACTGGAATCAAGGTTATAAATAAACTCAATATATGAGTTGTTCTTAAACGATCAAATGTAAATATTAATATCCTTTTCCTGAGCAAATACCAACTTTTCTTTAACAGAAACTACTTTAAAATTCAGAGAAATATTTGTTAATATTAATAAAAAATATGCAAGTAAACCGGCAGCTGCTGCCCAAATGACAATATTAATTACTTTTTTGAAAATATTATTCATAGATTATCCTTCCGCACAGATCAGAAAATAAAATATCTATTTAAATAGCCAATCAAACCTATTCACATTCTTATTTAGAAACTTTTTACATTCAATTCTTGCAAACCAAATATCAACTTAAAACAAGTTTATCTTTTACTATTATACTTCATAGCCACTAAAGCAATAATCACTCCATATACTATCCCTGCCAAAAAAGTAATAGTATCACTAAAACCTGTGGAAAGATAAAAGGCTAGAGAAACTAAGAATCCTAACAGGGCTCCACGAAAGAGAGCACTCATCTTCGGCAGTGGATCTGTTAATCCAATCAAGATTCCCATCAACAAGCGATTATACCAGAGAGCAAAGAGATAAATGAGATTGCCGCTATAACCAACCCTGAAACCTGCTCCTATAATACAGAATATTCCCAGAATGGCACCTGTAACTATTGAGGCTTTTAAACGAGGTTTAAACATATTATTTCACCCTCTCCTGGCTATTTACGATTTATTAACCATTCTCTTAACTCATCAATATCCAATTCCCCATAGCTTTCTTCCCAGTGATTAAAAAACCCTGAACAATTATTGCCGGTCAATTCAGTCAAAGCTTCTTCCACTTCTTCTTCAGTTAATTCATTAATATCATAGTTTTCCTCAATATAATCAGCAAATTCATCCATATAATTAGGTGCAAACATGCCTGACATTATATGTTGGTCATTTTGCAGGGTCATTTCAATATTTATAAATAGAGGAATTGTAGTCCCATTAAGATCAGTATTAAAAATTTCATCAAAATCATCTGTCATCTCTTCAAAATATTTTTTATAATCATCTACATACTGATAGGCTTTTATTTTTTTATCATTATAAACATATTCGTCAAAAAATGAGTCCATTTTTTCTCCAGTTAAATTAAAAATAGCCTCCTGTACTTCAGGATAACCTACAGTTTTATCTGTCATTGCATATTCATCATAAAGATAACTTAAGACATCTTTAATATTATAATTATCATAAGATATTTCCCGAATCTTATTGTCAAGATATACCGCCAGGGCAAATCCTCTTATAAATTCATATTCATAATGATTTTTAAGCTGATCATCCTGAGTTCTTTCATAGACCAGATAGGTGAAATATAACTTACCCAGATCAATTTCTCTTTCAAAGATTTCATAGGCAGACAAATATCCCATATAATATTCTCCAAAACCTTTAACAATACCGGAGTTAGCCATTAATGGACTTGAGGAAGTACCGGATATAAAGGACTGAACAACATGACAGGTGATTTCAAATTCCCTCTTTTCCGGCCAGTAATGCCAGCCATTTCCCATATAACCAAAGCCCGGTGATATCTGAGTATCACCATCAAAATCTTTTATATTGGGACGCCACAGATCAACAGGATAAGGATTATGATCAAACAAATCGACATAATAATTGTAAATCTCTGTTATCTTTTCCATATATGATTCTGCTTCACTTTGAGTTGCCAATTCCCATTCATTTTCATCTGCCTCCAGACGGGCTATCTGGTGAGTCGTACCCCGTGATGATTCCCGGGCAATAAATTCAGTCTTTCCCATATAAAATGCTGAGTCAAATAAATTTCTGTAAAAAGAAATTACCTCATTTTCTTCTACTGCATAATAATCATCTATTTTTTTAAAGGGGGCCATCACCTCCCAGTCTTCCGGTGTATCAAAGTAAACATGTAAATCTGAGGGTTCTTTCAGTTGATCTGGTATTAAAAATATAAAACCTGACCAAAAATATCCATATTCATCAGTAAAATATACCACTGGAATCAACTGATCCGGATGGAAGGGATCAACATTATATATTTGTTTTTCAATAGAATATTCAAAATATGTAAGTTCAGGATCGTATTCCATTTCTAAATACCCATCTCTGATGTTAACTTCCAGATCCCGGTCATCTGTATACGCTTTTATATCTCTTAAAAAATCAATATATGCAAAACTATCATGATCTTTAGAATGCTCAGGTAGATCAGGTAAATCTATATATAAACGGTTTTGATTACTATCTATATTTTCCAGTTTTACTTTAACTTTAATTTGATCGGAATCTTCCCTGATCCGGGCATCATAAGATATTTGTGGAGCAGCCAGAGCCATTGCACCAAAAGAAAACATGAAAATAAAAACCAGTATCAAGATTTTACTTAACTTTTTCATTTAATTCTCTCCTTTTAATTTTAAATTTATGACAATCCTGGCTTTATAAATTAACCAGTATCAGTGCTATAATTGTCATAACTACTGATGCTATTTCTCTGCTCTCCATCCTTTCATCAAAGATAAGATAGCCAGCTATAACTATAAGAACAATACTGCCTGCACTGAAGATGGGAAAGACAACAGCAGTTTTTAGATGATTTAAAGCACTGATCAAAAAGAAAGAGGAAAATAAATTGGGTATTCCTACCAGTATACCTGCTGCTATCTCTTTATAATCCGGAAAGGTATCAAGTCTTTTAATGGTATAGAATAAACTGATTAGAAAGGCAGAAAAGAAAACCCAAAACAAGAATAATACCTTGTAATCTGTCATAGCATATTTTTGAAATATTTTATTGGAAAATTCAGCAATACCGCCATATGCAAACAATAGAATTAAATTCAGTCTCAATGCTTCTTTTAAACTGCGGTTGAATGGAAAATTAACCAGTATAATGGATAATAAAGCAAGTATTATTCCCCCCGACTGCCAGGAAGTGGGATACTCCTGCCAGATGATAATTGCAAAAAGCATAGGAATTAATATCCCAAGCTTACCAAAGGTCCCTGCCAGTCCGGCACCATTTTCCCTAACACTTTTTTGATAATAAATGAAGGCAGCAAAGAAAAATACACCTGCCATCATCCCCACAATGGTTGCCCAAACCTGACTGGACTGAATATCAAACAATCCCTTTCCCTTAAGGACCACTTCCCGGAAATTTTTATTAAAGTTAGCTCCTGTAAAATCAAAAAATCTAATTTTTTTGTTAATTATAAAGAAAAGGGAAATTATAAAGGCAGTAAAATAATTGGCAGTAGTGACTACAAATCTATCAAGGTTATTACCCTCACTGACTTTAAATATTAAAGCAATTGATGAACTGCATATGATGGCAAGAAATAAATATATCAATTATTGATCCACTCCCTGTTTAAATTTATTTTTCTAATTGTGGCCGCTGAAATATAAACTCAAATTTATTGCCACTTTCCAAAACTTTATTAAATTCTCTATAAAAGTTATAATTCCCTATTCCACTGACCTCAAGCCAGCCCTTGGTTCTGGTTAGTGCCACAAAAAGCTGATTTCTAAGGGTAAAGTTGGCTTCATCCTCTGCCACTTTATCCAGACCTATTACATAAACCATGTAGGCTTCATTACCCTTGGCTCTATAAGTTGTACAGACGGTTACTCCGCCTTCATTCCAGAATTTATCGGGATCAGTATCCGGGTATTTGGGATAATAAACATTATTTTTAAGAGCCTTAGGTATATAAATATCAATACCTTCATTTTTAATTGCCCTGGCAGCTTTAACCTTAAGCCTGTAGGCTTCTTTCATGTTTCCCAGGGCGATTACAAGAATATCCCGGGCCGGATTTAGTCCATCTTCCTCTATATTATATTTTATCTTTCTGGCCAGGACTTTCAATTCCTTATCTCTATTATCATGGGTATTAAAATTGATTATATCGCCATTCCAGAGTTGGGGAACTCTATTGGGTGTCATCTCCGGTGGTCGGTGTAAAATTACTTTTTGGCCTACTGGATTAAAACTACCTTCTATCACCTTATAACCTATATTCTCCCAGTCCTCCTGGGTGGTATAACCTCTTAACATTCCACCTTCCCGCAAAAGACCCATACCGATAGCATGAGCAGCGGTTAATACTGGTCCTGGAGTCCTATAACATTTATTCATTATTTCACTTTTTCTGATTCCCCCTTCATGAAAACCACTGACCATCCTTTTAAATTGAGGATCATCCCCAAAAAGCTGAGGTGCAGAGGGAATGTTCAATGAATTAAGACTCTGTGCCTCATCATAGGCCCAGATTAGTCTTCTATTGCCACTATCATCGACCTCTTTTAATGATTTATAGGCCAGCCAGTAAAAGGGTTGTTTGTCCTCATATTTTAAATCTTCAGCATCAACGATTAGATCCTGAGCTTCATCTATTAAAACAGCATCAAAAATAGGTTTAATCTCATCTACACTTTCTAAAAGCAGCTTACAGGCCTTAACCAATTTTTCATTGGGATCACCCTCCCCCAGTTGACTGCTACCGGCATTGAGAGATCTTATCTTGTGTTTCTGACAGAGAGTGGTATAAAAACCAGCTTGTTCCTTAGCTCCCCAGGCATGGAGAACCAGTAAATTATCATTTGTTTTGGGATCATATCTGACTTCCCCATTACTGAAACGCTTAAGCCACTTATCAACCTCCCGAATCGTGCTATCATAAAGACTTCGGGTGAAAAAAACCAGAGCAATTTTCCATTCAGGGTGTTTAAGATGCATATGAGCTGCTTTTTGAGCAAGAAGAACAGTTTTTCCTGAACCGGCTATACCTCTTATTCTCTGTGGGCCAGGAGGAATTGTCTTACCTATAACCTCCTGTTGCATATCAACTTCAAAAAGATCCTCTTTAATCAAAGCTTTAACTCCACTTCTTGTCTGTCTGTCCTTATCTTTATCCCTGTTTTCTTCACGGTAAGTATTTTGGCCTGTGAGCACCATAAGAAGATCTTTCCACTGTTTATTATTCATTTTGTGACGGCCAAAAATCGCTTCCAGTTCATCTATTTTTTTGAGAAAAGTTTTCTGTCCAAGTTCATCTGCAAAAATTAAATTTTCCCGGAGGAAACCTTTATTTTCCCACTCTGAACTTTTGATGTTGGGCAGTACCACCGCTGATTTTCCCTTGATTTTCCGCAAAGATCTTTCACTTTCATAAAGACCCTTTATAGCATAAAGCTGGTCTTCAACCAGATAATATGGTGATTCGAGGTTTTCATCATCTTTGAATTCCCATTTATCATAGCTGACATCTTCAATTTCATCTATAATATATTCCATTACCTCTATAACAATTATCCCCTGTTTTTTATCAGCAATCACAATATCTGGCTCTTTTCTATTTTCTCCCAGACGGGAAAAGATGGGATAACGCCAGTAAGCAATACAGTTGCGGCCACTGTAGGATTTGCGGACAGTATCCCAGACCTTTTTGCCTGCTTTATTCTCCTTTTCATCAATATTTTCTGTGGTTATAAATTTATACTCTGATTTTATTTTGCGAGTATCCTTTTTATCATTGTCGTGAAGATGTTCTATAATTTTATTTTCTGCTTCAGTAAAACTAAGTCTGGCAGAAGACTCTCTACTTTTTTCTCTTCTTTTTGTTATATCAGTTAATTTTTTTTGTTTCTCTTTAATTACAGCAATTTCTTCTTGAACTTCATTTATCATCTCTTCATATTTATTTTGTAGTTTATTTAATTTTTCATCTTTATTATCCTCTGAAGGTAATCTAAATTCTTCAGGTTCAAAATCCCAGTCGCCATAAACCTGCATAAACCAGACAGCTGCTTTATAGCTTAAGGAAAGTAGTGTTTTTGCTCCTTTCAGTGAATTATATGATTCATGTACTGCCTTATTTCCCTCCTGGCGCAGAGTGTGAAATATATCCTTTATCTCGTCATTGAGGAGATCCTCTCTTTCAAGTAGTTTTAATTTATTAAAAAGAGTATCTTCTTCTGGTTTCTCCAGTTTATCATAGGCAAATATATAATCCACTATTTGTTCGGTAAACATTCTCAACTTGATCATGGTGGTATTGGGATCAGAATAAAGATTTTTTTCCGCTAACTTACCCAGATCACTTAAAATTTCCCACCTTTTTTGCAAAAACTGAAAATTACTTTTCATTTTTCATTATCACCTCTGGCCTGTAATTATTATGACAGATACTGTCACATACTTAATTATAATTTAATGTGAAATATTATGGTTATTCACCTAAATCATTCATAATATTTTTACAGTAGTATTTATCTATTCATTATATAATTTAAACATAAAAAGTATTATTCCTGTTAAAATCACATTATTTGTTTTCATTGCAGGAATAATTTTTATATTAGAAGAAATATATAGATAAAAGATAGCAGGTGTTAAAAATGTTAGAATCAAATTTTTGGGGACTTATCATTCTAATACTCTATTATATAAAAGCAGCCTTTCTTATTGCACTCCTGGACCTTCTCACCTCTTACAGCAGAGAGTGGATCAGAAAGTGCTATCATATGTTATACAGTTTTTCATTATTCATTTACTTATATATATTTGCAGATTGGTATGCAGCTTTGCTGTCTATAATTATTATTACTATAATCGGTATCATCGTATTAAAATCTGCAGAGTATTTTCCTTTTTTGATGAATCTCTCTATTAGCAGAAATAAAAATTTAAATGAAGTAGTAGTTGATAGTGCTAAATCTATAGATCAGTTTAAAATTGCTCTAGAAGATTTGATTAGTAAAGTTTCAACAATTAAACTTAAAAACGAAACTGTCTCAAGAGCAATCTTTATAAATCTTACAAAAATAGATCATCTTGCATTCAAGATTGAAACATATGCTAGTGCAATGTCTAGTGATATAAAGTTAGATTACAAAGATGCTCAAAATTGTAGACTTGGTAAATGGTATGCAGGTGAAGG
>CAZSTU010000118.1:0-8134 GCA_964609745.1 uncultured Halanaerobiaceae bacterium | reverse complement strand
GCCAGTTTTATTCAAAGATTCAAGTATTGTTTGCTTATCAAGAGGAATAAGGGTTCTGGGGTCTATCACTTCAACATCTATTCCTTCTTCTGCCAGCTTCTCAGCAGCCTGCAGGGCACTCTGCAATTGATAGGCTGTGGCAACAACTGTTACATCTTTACCTTCTCTTTTAACAACTGCTTCTCCAAAGGGGATTGTATAATCTCCCTCTTCTACTTCTCCTTCAATATCATATAATAACTTGTGTTCAAAAAATAAGACTGGATTGGGATTTCGTATGGCCTGTTTAAGCAAACCTTTGGCATCAGATGGGTTAGAAGGGATTACCAGATAAAGCCCCTGTGAATGCATAAAAAGTGCCTGCGGACTCTGAGAATGTTCTGCTCCTGCTCCACCAGCTGCTCCCACAGGAAGGCGTAGTGTAACAGGAACCTCAAAGTTACCACCATGCATATAACGCCATTTACCCAGCTTATTGAAAATTTCATCAAAAGCTATGGATATAAAATCAGCAAATTGAAATTCTGTAATCGGCCTTAAGCCTGTCAGGGCCATCCCCAAAGAAGCACCTAGTATAGTGGCTTCTGCTATCGGTGTGTCAAAAACTCTTTCACCACCAAATTCTTCCAGCAATCCTTTGGTTACCCCCTGAATTCCACCCATTTTAGCCACATCTTCTCCAAAAACAACTGCTTTGTCATCACGTCTCATTTCTTCTTTTATAGCATCATTTAACGCCTGTCTCATCGTAATCTTACTCATTGCCCATACCTCCCTTAGCAAATAACCCCTGATAAATTCTTTCCTTTTCCGGTAATGGTGCTTCATCTGCCTTTTTTATGGCATCCTTTATTTCTTTTTCAACTTCATTCTCAATTCCTTCAAGTTCACCAGTATGTGAAATCTCTTTTTCTATAAGTAATTCTTTAAAATTCTTTATCGGATCTTTTTCTTCCTTCCATTTCTTTAATTCTTCTTGATCCATATAATCTGCAGGGTCTCCTTCAAAGTGCCCTCTATGGCGAAAAGTCATGGCTTCAATGAGAGTTGGCCTGCTATCTTTTCTGGCTTTTGTGACAGCTTCTTTTGTTGTTTCATATACTTCCAGGACATTATTACCATCTATTACCTTGCCTTCTATACCATAACCCTCTGCTCTATCAGCCAGATTTCCGTCTTCTTTTAGAGCGTGGGCTTCTTTATAGTGTAATGATAAACCATATTTATTGTTTTCGATAATAAAGACTACGGGTAGATCATATAGTCCCGCCCAGTTCATACCACCATGAAAAAGTTCACGAGCTGTGGCTCCATCTCCATTAAAAACAACACAGACCTGATCTGTTTTCCTCAATTTAATTGAATATCCAACTCCTGCACCAACTACATATGATTCTCCAATTGTACCGCTTTGACCAAATATATCTTTATCAGCATCAGTATGCTGAACTATTCCCGACACCAATCCACTGGTTGTACCATTAATTCTTCCCAGAAAATCTCCATAAATTCCCTTTAATGAAATACCCTTGGCAATTTGTTGGTTACAGCCTCGATGGTCATAAAATATATAATCATCACCATTCAAAACAGCACAGGCTCCGGCAGCTATTGCCTCCTGACCTATACCTGAGTGATAAAAACCCGAAACCTTTCCTTCATGTAGTAATCTTATTAAGTTCTGATCAAATTTTCTCTCCCTCAACATCATTTTAAAAAGGTCAAGCAAAAAATTTTCATCATACTTTTTTAGTTCTTCCATAGAATTTTTCCTCCTTTATTAGATTGCTCCCCAGCCACCATCAACGGGAATTATTGCACCGGTGAGATAACTGGCTTCTTTTGATGCCAAAAATAAAGCTGTATAGGCAATTTCCTCAGGCTGTCCAACTCTGCCCAGTGGACATTTTTGAAAATGTTCCTGTACTTCTGGCACATCAAGCACAGGAGCAATCATTGGAGTTTCAATCGCTCCCGGACAGATACAATTAACCCTGATGTTATATTTCCCATAATCTTTTGCCATAACCCTTGTTAAGGAAACAATTCCACCCTTTGCCGCAGTATAAGCATCTGCTCCAGATTCTCCAATAAGTGCATTCATTGAGGAATTATTGACAATACTCCCCTTTTCCCTCTCAATCATATAGGGTAATACCTCTTTTGAAACTAAATAGGTTCCATTAAGGTTGATCTGCATTATGGAATTCCAGTCTGAGAGTGGGGTGTTTAATAAACTATCCATGGTATATTTATCTTTAGCAGAATAACCTATCCCGGCATTATTAAAGAGAATATCAATTTGACCATATTCATCCAGAGTTTCACCAACCATATTTTTTACACTGTCTTCATCTGAAACATCTGTTTTAATAAAGATTGCTTCCTGTCCCTTTGACCTTATTTCTTTTTCTATTTTAGCACCTGTTTTACTATTTAATTCTGCTATAACCACTTTAGCGCCTTCGTCAGCAAAGACTTGCGCCGCCGCCTTCCCCTGACCACTTCCTCCTCCTGTAATTATTGCAACTTCTCCTTTTAGCCTTCCCAATTAATTTACACCTCCAGCTTTTCATTTATTTTTCACTTACCAGATTTTTGGCAAGAGTTATCTTTCCAGGTAGATTAGCCTGCCTTAAAAGCATTAATCTCTGTGCCTGTGGTGACCCCGCTCCATGCATTGATTCTACCAGAGCCGTACCTCCGGTAAGATTTTCCACAAGACGCAGTATTTTAAATCTAAATTCTGCCTCAGTTTCCGGATCTGCCATAATATATTTTTTTACGTAATTACCCAGTTTTTCATCATCATAATCTTTTTGTGAAGGCAGGGTGGCAATAATCCCACCTGTGATATCATGAGCCAGTCGACAAACTTCATAAATATGCTCAGTAACATTTAATTTAACAGTATTAGCCAGTATGGGGTTAACATAATAAGTACCGCATGAGGTACATTTACCTTCAGCCGAACAGGCAATTGACCCTGAATACAGTGTCTCAGCAAGTCTTACCATCTCTGCTACCTTATCTTTAATATGTGAAGCTGTAGCAACCCCATTTTGTCGGGCAATTTCACTGACCGCACCTATTATTATGTCTATTATACCCACCTTACATGCTCCATAATTTTGACGGTGATATGAGGAAAACATCTCTACAAGCTGCCCGGAAAAGTCATATTCTCCACACATAAATACTCTTGATTTGGGAACAAAAACGTCTTCAAAGACAGTCAGTGTCTCTCCTCCAACCATTCCATATTTAAAATTGCCCTGATCCCATTTTTCTTCTTCCATCTTACGTAAATCATTGGTTTGTCGCCCAAAAATATGAAAAACACCCTCAGCATCAACCGGTAAAGCAAAAGAAACTGCATAATCTTTGTCTTCTTTTTTTAGAGTTCGGGTGGGCATAACCAGCATTTCATGTGAATTAGCCATTCCCGTCATATGCATTTTGGCCCCGCAAATAATAATACCATCATCCCGTTCTTCTACAATTCTCAAATACAAATCAGGATCATGCTGTCTGTGAGGAGCTTTATTTCTTTCACCTTTAGGGTCAGTCATGGCTCCAGCAATCATTAAATCATCTTGTTGAACATACTTTAAGTATTCCAGAAAACGTTCATGATATTCAGTATCACCTCTTTTCCGATCAATATCATGTGTTGTAATATAAAGGGCATTTAAAGCATCAAGCCCAACACAGCGTTGAAAACACGAGCCGGTTTTTTGACCAATCATTCTCAACATTTTAACTTTTTTGATTAAATCATCTTTGCTTTGATGAATATGGGTAAATCTATTTACGCTTTCTTTTAATAAATGAGACTCCGGGAGCATCAATTCCCCTCTGGCCAGTTGATATGTCAGTGCAGCAGACTCAACATGTGGTTTGATAAGGGGATGTGTTGTTACATCATTCACTTTTTCGCCCATAACATAAATCTCAGGATTGAGTTCTTTTAGGCTATTTTTATAATCTTCACCATTTTTGAGTTTAACTTTGCTCAAATAATTTCCTCCTCTCAATTAACATACCGACTGTACGGTATAGTAAAATTATAGCCTAATTTATTGTATTTTGTCAAGTAAAAATTATTATTATTCTGAAATTTTTCTTGACTAAATTTTTCTAATTAGTTATAATGACTACACTGTAAAATATTTTTTAGTAGTAATTATGGAGGGATTATTTTGCATGAAATAGATAAAATAAATCAAAATGGTGATACTAGGGAAAAAATCCTGGCTTCAGCCACAAAATTATTTGAAGAAAAAGGCTATCACTCTACTTCCATAAAAGAAATTTGTGAGAAGGCTAATATCAGTCGGGGAGGACTTTTTTACCACTTTAATTCCAAAGAAGACATACTGGTATTAATCCATGATAAATTTATTAGCTATGAATTAAAACAGGCCAGAGAGGTACTGCAGAATAAAAATAATCCCCTTCTAACACTAAAAGAATTGCTCACCTGTCTGGTAGAAAGTATAGGCAAATTTAAACCATATGTTGTTGTTTTTTTTCAGGAAAGAAAGTTTCTCTCCAGAGATAATTTCAAAGAAATAAGAGAAAAACGCGATGAATATGAGGGTATATTCTGTCAAACCATCAAAAGAGGTATAAAGGAAGGTTATTTTCGAAAAGATATTGACCCTATTATAATTGTCAAGGGAATATTTAGTATGTGTAACTGGACCTATCAGTGGCTAGATCCGGAAGGCAATACACCGCCCAGAGAAATTGGCGAATTTTTCTATAATATGATTATTGAGGTTCTTAAAAAAGAGACCGCAAATTAATGCGGTCTCTATATTTTTATTTACCAGTTACCTTTATTCCATCAACAAGCACATATGGGGTATACCCGGTATATGCTGGATATAATTTATTTCCTATCTCTTCCACCCTCTGAAAGTCTTCATAAATATTACCGGCTATCATTACATCCTGTAAACGGCCCTTTAGAGCACCATTTTTAATGTGAAACCCATGGGCCTGAACCGAGAAGTGCCCCTGATGATAATTGGAAGAATGGAAGCCTACTATACCATCCACCAGAATACCATTTTCTATAGAGCCAATTATTTCTTTTTTACTTTTGTCTCCCGGTTCAATCACCGGATTAACCAGCCCCGGAGTTACCGGTGTGTCAATTCCTGAACCAAACATGGCAGATTTCATCCCATTACCTTTAGGTTCAGCATCCATCCGTGCCGCATGTTCCAGGTCATAAATATATGTTTTAAGCTCTCCATTCTCTACAATTTTCTGCTTTTGTGTTGGAATTCCTTCATCATCAAAGGCCCTTCGGCTACCTGCTTTATCCATATGTGGTCTATCAATTATAGTCAGTTTTTTGGAGAAAATCTTATCACCCAGTCTATCAAGCAAAGGAGATGTTTTCCGGAAAATATTACGGGCACTTATTCCCTCCTGTAAACTAACAAATAGGAAGTATAAAGCCCGGGGTGAAAATACAACGGGCAGGCTGTCTGTTTCAGGTACAGATACTTTTTCTGTAAGTCTATATTCTTCCATAAAATTTTCAATTTCTTCTTCCGGTAGCTCAGTAAAAAATTCAGGACTTTCTACCATGCGATAAATCATAGATCCCCCACCGGGAATTGGGGCACCAAAACCAAGACTGTAATTGCTTTTCGTCTGAAATAAATCACCTTTTTCTGTGGTTTTTATGGTAATTTCCTTCCATTCCTGCTTAAAATTAACCACCAGGGGAAACTCACTCTTTTTTTCTTTAACAAAATTAAGAAATTCCTGTAGATAATCAACAATTTCTTCTTGTCCTTTATTATTATTTTGTTTATCTTCTTTATTTTCTACTTTACTGGAAGAAAAATCAAAATAACTTTTTTCTCCAAACCTTACTGATTCCTTTGCCCCTTTTATCAATTTCTCATTTACTTTATCTGATTTGCCAAAAGAAGTATTAGCACCCCTCTGGCCGTCCTTGATCACTCTCAATGAACTTCTGCTTAAGTTTTCCTGAGAAAGATCCTGCAAATCCCAGTTTTCCAGACTAATCTTTAACTCCTCTGTATCAAGTGTCAAAAGCTCTGCCTGATCAAACTCCTGTTTAAGTTTTTTTAATACATCCATTCTTATTTCCCCCCTATATTAACTTTTTCAATTTTGATATGGGGAGCACCCATTCCGGAGAACATGTTAAGCTGCATGGGATTACCCTTTCCACAACCACCAACCTCATTAAATGTCAGATCATCAGCAATCATCTCTATTCTCTTTAAAGTAGAAAATAATTCTCCACTAATATTTATGTCTCTCACCATTTCCTGTTTTTCACCATTTTTGATATGATATCCGTATTCAGCACCAAAGGTGAATTGATCTCCGGTTGTCTGTCCCCCTTTACCATTACAAAGATAGTATCCATCTTCAATCGATTCAAACAATTCTTCGGGAGTGGAATCACCTTTATCAATAAAGATATTGGACATTCTGATTATAGGGGTAAAATAACAGTCAACTGCCCGCATATTACCGGACAGAGGTTCATCAAAGTCAACAGCAGTTTCTCTGGAATGAAGACGTCCGTTTAATTTCCCCTTGTCTATTAAGACAGTTCTCTGTCCCCTCTGCCCCTCATCATCATATTTGTAATGACCTGGAATCCCTGATATAGTGGGATCATCAATAACTGTAAGTATTTCACGTCCCATTTTTTCACCAATCTGCAGCTTATTTCTAAAGGCAGGATTGTTTTCAATTCCATCTGCTTCAGAAAGGTGGCCAAAGGCTTCGTGAATAAAAACTGCAGCCAGTTTGGGGTTGATAATAACAGGATAGGAACCAGCCTTGATGGGTTCTGCATCCAGCATCTGCTGAACAATTTCTACAGCTTTCAGCACTTCATCTTCTCTGCCCACTAATTCTGAAAATTCAGGATATCCCCCAAAAGAAATTCTTTTAGTCTGTACTACATCGCCTTTGCGGGCAAAAATCAAACCAGAAATATATGAGCCCAGCAGCTCATATTCTACTTCAGTACCTTCGGAATTTACAAAAAAACGGTGTGAATAAAAATCACGGTAACCAAATCTGGAATTTATAATATTATCCTGTTTTAATACAAGATCATTATACTTTTGCACCAAATCTTTTTTCTCTTCAAGACTATATTCCCGGGGATCATTATCCGGTTCTTTTTTTACCTGATCCTGAATAACAGGAGCTTCTTTCAGGCGGTTTTTTTCCTGTTGTATAGCAGCAACTTTCCGGCCGGTATCCAGCAATACATCCCGGGTTCGACCGGCTTCATCAAGTTCACTAAAAGAACTTAATGCTTTTGTCCCCTGATTGTAAAGGCGGAGATGTCCCCCCTCTTTGTAAGAGCTTTTAATTTCCTTCAATTCATTTCCTTCAAAAGTAATATTACTTTCCCGATTTTGTTCATAACGTACATCACCATAATCCAGACCCTCTATCTGAAAAAGGTCTTTTAATTTTTTTCTCATATTCATCCTCCTCGACAGTGCTTATTGCAATTATTCAATCTATTATTTAAATTAAAGGAAAACTATAAAAATCCTCTTTAATATTTAAACTTTTTTATTAATTTTTTTTAATAATATCTAATAAATTATAAAAAGATGTTTAGCCGTATTTATAGAAATTTTTTTGGTCCGGAACATAAAAAAAGCCCACAAAATGTGGGCCAATTGTATATTATTATATTTCTTTTTCAGCAAACCACTGCTGTAAATCATTCACTATTTTATTCCTGCTATAATCAACATTATCTGTGTATTTAAAATTACTCTCTTTTTCTCTTAATTTTGCTGCTTTTTCAATAATATCCTCCCTGCGAAAAAATGTTCCTTTTAAAATTTCCTTAATATCATCTATCAATTCTACATCCATGGCATCAGAATATATGTTAATATCTTTGATAACTCCTTCCTGCAGGGTTAGGCCAATTTCAATCCCCCCCCAGTCAAATCTATTTTTCAGTTCAATATCAAAGTCAGGGGATCTTCCATAACGCCAATCCCAGGAAGAATATTTTTCATATATCTCTTTTAAGTCATCTCTATTTGCAGGTTTATATTTTTCTTCTTCAATCTCTAACTGTGGTCCATATATC
>CAZSTU010000117.1:0-8170 GCA_964609745.1 uncultured Halanaerobiaceae bacterium | reverse complement strand
AAAATAAATGCAGGTGAAACTGCCGCTATAATCGGGAGAACCGGCACAGGCAAATCAACTCTTGTCAATCTTTTACTCAGGCTCTATGACCCTGAACCTGATACTCTATTTATTGACGGTTATCCCATAACTGAAATACCTCTTAAAGTTTTGAGAGAAGAGATAGGCTATGTACCACAGGATAATTTTCTTTTCTCAACTGATATTGAAAAAAATATTGCCTTCGCCGATCCTGAGTTAAGCAGGGATAAGGTAAAGAAAGCTGCTAAAGATGCTCAAATTTATGACAATATTGTAGAATTCCCCGATTCTTTTTCCACAATACTGGGAGAAAGAGGGGTTACCCTTTCCGGAGGACAAAAACAGAGGATATCAATTGCCAGGGCCTTAATAAAAAAACCCAAAATCTTAATTCTTGATGACAGCCTATCTGCTGTTGACACCAAAACAGAGGAAAAAATACTGAAAAATCTCCAGCAGATTATGACAGATAGAACATGTATAATCATCTCTCACCGCATATCAACTATCAAAAATGCCGACAAAATATTTGTAATTGATGAAGGAGAAATTATTGAAAGGGGAGACCACGCCACATTACTTAAAAAACAGGGACTTTATTATCAACTCTATCAAAAACAACTACTGGAAGAAAAACTGGCCGGGGAGGAGAGAAATTATGAGTGATTTCAGATTTGAAGATGAAGCAATGGGCAAGGCATATGACTCAAAACTTATGAAAAGACTCCTCGGCTATGCCAGATCTTACTGGAAAATAATTATCTTCTGTATTATCTTAATGCTAATAGTCACCGGGGTGGAATTAATAAGACCCTATTTGATCAAAATAGCCATTGATGATCATATCAACATATTAGACCAAAGCTATTATTCATATTCACCTGATGATATTGATGGTGAAAAGGGTATAGAATTTGACAATCAAATATTTATACGCGAAGACTGGCTGCAGAATGAAAAACGGGGGAAGCCCCATCAAATTGTTAAAATAAATGGTGACTATTATCTGGCTCAGGGAAAATTTTCTCCACGTAATAATCCACAGCTGGAGGGCAGTGAAGATTCTACCGCAATAAGGGTAGAAAACACCTCCTATCCGGCAGTACAATTAAACCCTGAAGAGGTATCTCTTTTCAGGGAAAGAGACATTTCTGCCCTGAGCAGAATAGGTATAATATTTTTATTATTGCTTTTAGGAGGTTTTGCGGTAAATTATCTGCAGGTTTTTCTTTTACACAGAACAAGTCAGCATATTATCTACAATATGAGACAGGAGATCTTTTCTCACCTGCAGAAGATGTCTTTAAGTTATTTTGACAATAATCCTGTGGGTAGACTGGTAACAAGAGTTACCAATGACACTGAGACCCTGAATGAGATGTATACCAATGTTCTTGTCAATCTCTTTAAAGATATATTTCTCATACTGGGAATACTTCTAATAATGATCAGACTCAATCTGAGACTGGCCCTGGTGGTCTTTGCCATTTTGCCGCTGGTGGCCCTGACTGCCTTTTTATTTAGACGTTTTGCCCGTGATGCCTACCGGCAGGTGCGCATTAAACTGGCCCGAATTAATGCTACTCTCTCAGAAAATATTTCTGGAATGAAAATTATACAGATCTTCAGACAGGAAAACCGTAAATTTAAAGAATTTACCAGTATTAATGAAGAATATTATGATGCTACTCTAAAACAGCTTACCATCTTTGCCGTATTTCGGCCAGCCATGGACCTGCTTTACTCCCTTGCACTTGCCCTGCTGATCTGGTATGGTGGAGGCCGGGTACTTGAAGGTGTACTGCAATTTGGAGTACTTTATGCTTTTATCAATTATATCCGCAAGTTTTTCCGGCCTATAAACGATCTCAGTGAAAAATATAATATACTGCAGTCAGCCATGGCCTCTTCGGAAAGGATTTTTAAAATTCTGGATACTGAGGAAGATATAAAGGACCCAGAAAATCCAGAAACTCTACCAAAAAATCTTAAGGGTAAAATACAATTTGATAATGTCTGCTTTGCCTACCAAAAAGATGAATGGGTATTGAAAAACATTGATCTTACGATAAAACCGGGAGAAACCGTGGCACTGGTAGGAGCTACCGGGGCAGGCAAATCTTCAATTATTAATTTAATCAGCCGTTTTTATGATATCCAAAAAGGAAAGATCTATATTGATGGTCATGATATTAAAAATATACCAAAAAAAGAATTAAGAAAAAAAATTGGAGTAGTACTGCAGGATGTTTTTCTCTTCAGTGGAGATATTAAATCAAATATTAGCCTTTATTCCGGTAAAATTACAGAAGATAAAATTAGAGAAGCCGCCCGCCACGTCAATGCTGAAAAATTTATTAAACACCTGCCTCGAGGCTATGAGCAAAAAGTAACAGAAAGAGGATCCACCCTTTCGGCCGGTCAGAGACAGCTTCTGGCTTTTGCTAGAGCCCTGGCCTTTGATCCTGATATTCTCATACTGGATGAGGCAACTGCCAGTATTGATACTGAGACTGAAGAGTTGATACAGGATGCACTGCACAAATTAACAGATGAAAGAACCACAATTGTTATAGCACACCGTCTTTCTACTATCCAACATGCTGATAAAATTGTTGTATTACATCAGGGAGAAATCAAGGAAATGGGAACTCATCAACAACTTTTGGCCCAAAAAGGTATTTATTATGACCTATATCAACTGCAGTATAAAGAACAGTTGCTTGCGGAAAAATAATAGCAGATTTTTTCCTGTTATGGCGTTATCCATTAAGATATATCTACTTTCTTTTCAGTCTCATTTTTTCATTTAAAATCTTTTTTCTCATCCTTACTGCTTTTGGGGTTATTTCAACAAGTTCATCATCAGCAATAAATTCCAGACAGTCCTCCATATCCATCTTCTGAGCTGGGGGCAACTGCAGTGCCTCATCTGATCCGGATGCTCGCACATTAGTTAACTTTTTATTTTTACAGGGATTAACGGTTAAATCATTCTCCCGGTTGTGAACCCCGATAATCATTCCTTCATAAACCTTAGTCCCCGGTTCAATAAAAAGCTTGCCCCTTTCTGTTAAATTAGAAAGAGCATAGGCCATAGCACTACCATTATTACCGGAAACAATTACTCCATTTTTGCGTTTCGGTATCTCACCTTTATGTGGTTCATATTTTGCAAAAGAACGAATGATAGTTCCCTCTCCCCGGGTATCATTTATAAATTCACTGCGGTAGCCAATAAGCCCCCTGGTAGGGACAAGATATTCAAGTTCCACATAAGCTCCTTCAACGTGCATGGCCTGCATCATACCACGCCGTTCATTTAGTTTTTCAATTACACTTCCAGAATATTCTTCCGGAACTTCTACCAGCACTTTTTCTATCGGTTCCAGTAATTTACCATTTTCATGTTTCATCAACACTTCTGGTTTGGATACTGCTATTTCAAAACCTTCCCGCCTCATATTCTCCAGCAGTACAGATAAATGTAATTCTCCCCTGCCGGAAACCTTAAATGCATCTTTATTTGCAGTTCTCTCAACTCTTAGACCAACATTTACCTCAAGTTCTCTGTCCAGACGGGCTTTGAGATGACGGGTAGTAAGATATTCACCAACCTGACCGGCAAAGGGTGAATCATTAACTTTAAAATACATGGCCAGAGTTGGTTTTTCAATTTTTATAGTTGCTAAGGGATTTACCCTTTCTCTATCTCCAATGGTTTCACCAATAGATACATTAGGCATACCGGCAACTGCTACAATATCACCACTTTCAGCTTTGTCACAGGCTACCTGATTCAACCCATTATAAACAAAAAGATTGGTAATCTTTCCCTTTTTAATTGAACCATCTCTTTTAACAATGTCAACAGCCTGACCATTATTGATCTGGCCCTGATAAACACGACCGATACCTATTCTACCAAGGTAATCATCATAAGCCAGGTCATAAACCTGCATCTGCAGGGGATTATCATTTTGATCAGGATAACTTTCAACATGATCAATGATAGTTTCAAAGAGCGGAGTCAGATCACTGCTGTCATCATCAAGTTCATATTTGGCCACCCCCTCAGTGGCAATCCCATATACCACAGGAAATTCAAGCTGCTCATCACTGGCGTTAAGATCAATAAAAAGGTCCAAAACCATATCTTTTACTTCCAGTGGCCTGGCATTTTTTTTATCAATTTTATTTATTAATACAATGGGCTTGAGATCAAGTTCCAGTGACTTCTGCAAAACAAACCGGGTCTGGGGCATGGGCCCTTCAGCCGCATCAACCAGTAATATGGCTGAATCAACAGCTCTAATCACCCTTTCTACTTCAGAAGAAAAATCAGCATGACCGGGTGTATCCACAATATTTATCTTATAACCATTATGTTCAATGGCACAGTTTTTGGAATAGATCGTAATTCCTCTCTCCCTCTCCAGATCATCATCATCCATAACACAGTCAACCACTTCTTCATTTTCTCTAAAAATTCCACTTTGATTCAGTAAAGCATCTACTAAGGTCGATTTGCCTGCATCCACATGTGCTATTATAGCCAGATTAATTATATTTTTATCTCTCATTTATTTACCCTTCCTTTATTAAATAATATAAACAATCCAGTCAAGTTTAACACAATCAGCTTCCTGCTGTCAATCATAAAAGTCTAATAGTATTATGAAATGTAAAAAGGGCACCCTACAGGGTGCCCTCAAGGAAGGAGGAGAAAGAGTAAAATAAGCAAAGAACAGATTTATTGGGGTTAAATTTTTTATTCCAGGTCTTCGAAGTGTTCCAGAACCTCTTCTGTTACATCTTCACCACCACTGACAACCACTTCATTATCTACAATCAAATCAAGTCCGAGTTCTTTTCTAGCATCATCAAGGTCAGGTTCAATTTCATCTTCCAGTTTCTGCATATATTCTTCCTGAATCTCTGTTGCTTCTTGCTGGAATTCCTGCTGCATCTGAGACTGAGCTTCTTCATCTTCTTCGGAATCGTCCATATCTTCCTCATATGATTCCTGCAGAGATCCTATTTCCTCCTGCATCTCCATATTTATCTCCTGGGCTACAGGGTGAGCTTCATAGATCTCCTGCATATTTACATAACCTACATCAGCAGCTCCAGCTTCGGCACTGAATATAAAAGCACCGGAAAAAACAAGTACAGCCATAAGTAAACCAATAACTAAACTATTTTTTGTCATAATAATTCCCCTTTCCTGCAAAAATTAATACTGTATTTTTTTATCTTGCAATTATAAAGTATAAGGGGTGATTGTGATAAAAATGTGAGAAATCATTTAAATAAGTTTAAAGAAATTTTTCAGTATCTGTACTCTATCAATTCTTTTGCTATCTTATCCAGATTTAGATTATTCACTTCCCTGATTTTATTAATATAATAATCCGGGATCCCATCAATGCCCATATAACCACCACAGATACCTCCAGCTATAGCTCCAATTGTATCACAGTCTCCGCCGAGGTTAGCAGCCATCAGCCCTGCTTCTATAGGGTCTCCACCGGCCAGCTTTACAATTGCAAGGGAAGTGGGGATACTCTGGGCCACGGCAACTCCGGTACCAATTAAATTATATAATTTTTCCAGGGCCTCTTCAGACACGGTGCTTTCCTCAACAATCCTTAAAGCCCAGTATGTTCTTTCAACCAGCGAGGGACCAAAGGTTTCTTTCCCCCTTTTATATCCCATTTTCATGGCTTTTACTGCAATATTAAAGACATAATCCAGATCCTTCCCCTCCATGGCAGCAGACACAGCAGATGCTATCCCTGCGGCTCCGGCCACAGCTACATCGGTGTGGTGAGTCGGCAAACAGGTTTTCTCTGTATTATCCACCAGCTGATTTAAATCAGAAATTGAACTTATAATCCCCACAGGTGAAATCCGCATGGCCGCTCCATTGGTATTACCCTCTTTGCCTGTTAACTCCACAGGTTCACCATCAGCAATTCTCTGTAAGGCTTTTGAAGAACTGGGGCCAAGCATGTTATTGGCAAAAGCATTATTTTCTTTTACCCATTCCAGCAGTTTAGCAGCAATTTTTTCGGGTTTTATCTCCCCCTTTTCTTCAATTATAGCCTCTGCAATTTTCACGGCCTGATTTGTATCATCCGTAACCTCACCCGCCTGCATACCTTCAGCTACAAAATGTCCCTCAGGACCGGGCAAAAAGTCATTTATCTCTCCAAAATGCTCTTTAACCTTACGTCTGGACCAAAGTTCTGAAGGCATTCCCAGCGAGTCGCCAACAGCCACCCCCATAAGTACTCCATAGGCTTTATTCCAGATATTCATACTCTGCCTCCTCTGTACTTATAATATTCCTGCTCCTTTACCATTTAAGTACACAGCCAAAATTAGTATTGCTAAGAATAATATCATTGCTATCCAGTCTCTTTTTTTCATTTCAATTACATCCAGAGAAGTCCTTTCGGCTTCAGCGCCATATCCACGATTTAACATGGCCACCGCCAGTTTTTCTGACATATATATTGACTGAGCCAGCAGGGGAACCATTATCGGCACATAGGCTTTTACCCTGCTCAACAATCCCCCTTCATCAAACCTTGCGCCCCGGGCTTTTTGAGCTTCAAGTACCATATCTACTTTTTTTTGCATGGCAGGAACAAAACGTATGCCGGTGATTATCACAAAGGACAGTCCCCGGGGAAGATGCATCTTTTTCATCAATTGCAAAAAATGATCCAGAGGAGTTGAATATGTTAACACAGAAGACAGCATAACCATATTATAAATGCGCAAAACAAGTGTTAATCCATAAAGCAGACCTCCACTGGTAAATTGAATAAATCCATATTCAAAAATAAGCATCCGGGCTACAGGTAAAGTAAAATCATCCACTGAATGGGAAAAAGATGTAATCAGGGAAATAATAATTAAAATGGGAAAAATGGGTTTTAATATCTTAAAAATTTTCCCGAAAGGAAGACCGATATGGTAAATAAACAGGGTACTCAATAACGCAAAAACAAGATTATATACAGGATTGCGATATAAAAAAAGCAAAATAAGAAAAACGGTAAAAATAAATAATTTTGCTCTAACATCAAGCCTGTGTATTATTGTTTCACCCGGAAAGTATTCCAAAAACATATTATCCTCTCCCTAAATCAGCTGTCCTAATACAGATAGCATTTCATTGATATTTATTATTTCCCGGGGAATACCCATATCAGAAAGTCGTAAAGCCAGGCGGCTAATCTGGGGAGGACGCAGTTTAGCTTTTTTTAATAGTTCAGGTCTGGCAAATATATCCCGGGGAGAACTGTCAGCAATTATTTCACCCTGACTTAAGACCACAACTCGTTGGCAGTAATCAGCTACAATGCGCATATTATGAGTTATTATAAGGATGGTATGTCCTTTTTTATTTAAGGATTTGATTAAATTCATCATATTTAAAGTCCCCTGCCAGTCCTGACCGGTAGTGGGCTCATCTATAATTAAAAGTTCAGGTTCCAGGGCCAGTATGGAAGCTACTGCCAGTCGCTGTCTTTCACCTTTCCCCAGATTAAAAGGATTGGTGTCCAGCGGTTTATCCAGTTCTACCGCAGATAGCACCTTATCTATCCTGGACATCCTTTCATCTTCAGGAACTCCCATATTTTTAAGCCCATATTCAATTTCTTCTTTGATGGTAGAAGAAAAAATTTGCTGGTCAGGATTTTGAAAAACATAACCAACTGTGTCAGCCAGATCCGCCGTTTCCATATTTGCAGTATCATAACCATTTACCTTAATCGTTCCCTGACGGGGAGTCAGTAATTTATTCAGTGTTTTGGAAAAGGTAGTTTTCCCTGCCCCATTTTGACCGACAAGAGCCATAAATTCACCAGAATTAATGCTCAAATTAATATTTTTTAAAACATCGAGATCATCTTCATAGGAAAAAAATAAATTTTCAACTTCTATTACCGGAAATAAACCCGGTGTCAAAACTTCATCTTTGATATTATAACTCACTTCACCGTCAGATCTAAGCCTATCTCTTAATAAATTTTCTCCCTCATCCACAGTCAGCGGTATTTCTGCCCTATCGATAAGTCCTTGCCTGAAAAGCTGCCAGCTACATCCTGCTAAAGCGTTAGGGTGGCAGATG